>JAEZJH010000414.1 GCA_023436385.1 Pseudomonadota bacterium | reverse complement strand
GAGCACGTCGGGCCGCGGCATCGGCGGGAGGCCTCCCGTCTCGTCGGGATACCCGAGCACGAATTCGCCCGCCTTCAACGGGACCTCGCGGGAGTTCGTCGGCGGGTTGCCGCTTCCCTCGATCGCCGGGTGCCCGATGCCGTCCACGAACCCGAAGTGCTCCTTCCCGGTGCTCGGCGCGTCGCAGTCCTGGCGCCAGATCGTAAGGATGCCGCCGAGCGAGGCGAGCACGGCCTGCGCGCGGCCGACCACGGTATCGAGCTGCTCCCGTGTCGGAGACAGCCCGGTCAACACGACGTGGACGTCCCTCGTTCCGAGTGGCGGTTCCCAGTGCTCGGGGCTGCTCTCGCCGACGTCGCCGAGCGCATGCGCCCGTGCGGCCATGCCCTGCCGGAACTCCCACGCGAAGCTGTCGAGCGAGTCGCGCGGCACGCCGAGCGCCTCGAGGCCCGAAAACGTGAGCGAGGCGCTGACCCAGGCGTCGGTCGCGGGGCTCGTCGTGTGGGCGGCCGACGCCACGACGGTCCCGAGGCGGCCCATCAGCTCCCGCCCCGCCCGGCGATCGTCGACGCGAAGCAGGAGGTAGGTGGCCGCGTAGGGAGAGGGCCGGGGACGCAGAACGCCGCTCTGGATGTCTTGCAGCTCGAGCACGCTACGGACCCCCCGTCGCCAGGTTTCTCCAGAAGCGCTCGAGGCTCGCGTCGCTTCCGAACAGGGTGCTGAAGACCGTCGAGTCCACCACGAGGACGTCTCCCGCCCGCCCGTCTCCGGGCGGAAGCCAGACGAGTGCGTTGAATTCCGAGTGGCCGGCGAGCGTGAAGGGATGCGGCCGCGAGAGGTCGATGGGCTGGCGGGCGAGCACGCGGACGGCGTGCGGGTCGTCCGTGGTCACCGCGTAGTGCGGCAGGTGCTGGTGGTAATTGAAATGGGTCACGCCGGTCATCCAGCCACGCTCGTCCAGGTCGTGCGCGACGACGAGGGGAGCGCTCCTCGGCGTGGTTCCCCACGCCTCTCCCTTGCCCTCGGCCGCCGCCACGCCGGCCGGCGCCGCCGCCGGACGCAGCCCCCAACGGTTTTCCACCGGGATCCCGAGGCCCTTCAGGAGGGACCGCGTGTATCCGCCGAAGCGTTGCTGGTGTGGTACCAGCGCGTCGCCGTGGTGGGCGTATTCCATCGCCCGCTCGGCGAGGTCGGGCGAGGCCCCGACGTCGTGGTGCGGGCCGACCACGAGACACGTCCCCTCGCGGGCGACGAACGCACGCACCGCCTCGAGTTCCTCGGGTGCGGCAATCTCGCCGGTGATGGAGTGATCGAGGCCGAAGACGAGCAGCGTGTCCGCGTCGCCGAGCACGCGCTCGTCGAGCGGCAAGAAGAAGCCGGCCTGATCGACGCGCTGGAACACCGGGACGACGTGGCCGGTAACCTCCTCGACCAGCTGCTGGAACCTCAGCCACGCCCAGAAGAACAGCTCGAGGGACCCAGCGATCCCCTGATGGAAGCGAAGCGGCTCGGCCCAGGGCGGCCGCTCGTAGGCGGGCCAGAGCACCCGACGCACCTCGGTCATCGTGGAGAAGCGGTTGTCGAGACCGGTCGGATCGCGGTTGGCTTCCCCCGGGTAGCTCCAGGAGATGTAGATGCTGACCCGGCGCCGACCCTTCGCCCGGGGGCGGGGCCGATGGCTCTGGTTGTAGGTCCGTGCCGTTCCGTTGCTCATGGGGCCCTACTGCATCTGCTCGAGCATCTCGGCCAGCGACGCCTTGATCTTCAGCGCCTTCTTGATCTCGTCGGCGGAGACATACGGATATTCGCCGTACTCGAGGAAGCTCGGGCACTGGTGATCCCGGACGAACTCTACGAACGCGGTCGTGTTCGTCTTCCAGTCCTCCGGGAAGCCCTCGAGGTTTTCGAATGCGGTGTCGATCCCCGTCATCCTGAAGAGGACCACCGCGTCCTCCGTGTACTTGTCGAAGTCGGTGTCGAAGATCCCCTGGTACATGAACCGGGTGTCGTCGTCGAAGAGAACCCAGCGCAGGTAGTGGAGCTTCAACGGGGCGAGCACGTACGGGTCGGCCTCCAGCGCTTGGACCAGCCGCTCGCCGTAGGCGCGCATCGCGTCGGCGCGCCCCGGTTTCATCCGGGCGACGACCGTGAAGCCGTAGCAGGCGGGGGTCTTGGGATAGACGGGCCCGTACTTGCCGACCGGCAGGTGGTCGGTCGACTTCGGGATGGCGATGGCCTTCGGCTTGAGCTCCACGCCGAACGCTTGGGACCGGCCTCGCGCCGCCGCAAGAGGCGCCACGCCGCCTGCCAGCCATGGCCGGGGCCGACGGTCCTGCCCGCCCGCCGCGGAACCCCCCTTCAGTTGGGCGTGCGCGTGAACGGGTCGTTGGGGCGTGGAGGCCGGACCAGGGTTCCACCCCGCGAGCTTTCGGTCCTCTTGGGCGAGGCTCCGTCGGCGGGGTAGGTTGGAGGGCGGATCCGCTGCGTGTCACGGGAGGGGCCGTGGAGACGTGGGCCGTGGGCATGCTCCTGCTCGGTGGATGGGCGTTCGGGCAACCGGTTCTGGACAGCAACCAAGATCCATCCGTCGAACTCGTGAGGTGGTCGAGTCGGCAGGGGAGCGGGCGAGGTGAGTCCGCCGAGCTCGTGATCCGGGCCTCGGACCGTCGGCTGCAGGCCTGGGTGAAGCTGGGCAAAGTCGACGGTTGTCCGGATGACGTGGTGCTTCCATCGCCGCCGATGGGGCAGGGGTCGCGCGGCTTCGCGCCTCCGCGAGCGACGGTGCAGGTCGGCTCCGGGCCTGCGCGCGAGAAGAACCTTCGCTGCGGCTACTTCGGGTGGGGGGCGCTCCGCTTCGACTACCTCGGCGAGTTGGAGAGCACGGTCGGCTGGTTTCTCGAGCACGACCAGCTCCGGATCACCCACCCAGGCCGGGACGGTCGCGGGGTCGTCGATGTCTTCGATCTACGGGGCCTCCGGGAGGGACTCGAGGAGGCGTGCAAGGTCCTGCCGTCGGGCTGCGCGCACTCCGGCTCGCCGATCGGCCGCATCCTCACGAGCCAGGACATTTGGGGTCGGCCTCCGCGCGAGCCATGAGTCGCGACGGACCAAGTATCGAGTCGGGTATCGCATCATCGCGGAACGGCTTCGAAGGCCGGGGCGACCGAGCCGGCCGCGGGCGCTTGCGGTCGGGGCCGGATTGCGGTTTGTCCCCGGCCATGTTGCTGCCCTCGTCATTCACGCCGCTGTGGTCCGACTCGCTCCCGGGGCCGTCCGGTGGGCTCTGGTTCCTGCTCGAGGGGGGGCGGCTCCTCACCACGGCCGGGGAGGGAGGCCTGGCCATTCCCGCGGGGGAGGGGCCGCCGATCCCGGTCGACGACATCCGCTGCTTCGGTCGTCTGGGCGAGGTTCCCTGCTGGGCGGCACGGGCTCCGGTGGCGACGGCGCCGCCCGGGTTTGCGCTCGAGCCGCTGCGCTCGCTCTTCGATCGGCTGCCGGACGAGCTCGTGGCGGTGGCGGGGCGGGCCGCGCAGGTTCTCGACTTCGAGCGGAGCCATCGCTACTGCGGGGCGTGTGCGACGCCGACGGAGCCGGGCGACCGGGGGCGGGCCCGGCGTTGTCCGGCCTGCGGCGAGGTCAGCTACCCGCGGATCGCGCCGGCGATGATGGTCCTGGTGACGAGGGAGGGGCCCGGCGGGAGGGAGCTCCTGCTCGCCAGCGGGTCCCGGTCGAAGGGGGCCTTCTACAGCGCGCTGGCCGGCTTCGTGGAGCCGTCGGAGTCCCTGGAGGACTGCGTTCGGCGCGAGGTCCAGGAAGAGGTGGGCCTGCGGGTCCGGAACCTGCGCTACTTCGGCAGCGAGTGCTGGCCCTTTCCCCATTCGCTGATGGTCGCCTTCCTCGCCGAGTACGCCGGCGGCGAGATCCGGTGCCAGGAAGACGAGATCGTCGACGCGCGATGGTTCCCGGTGGACCGCCTCCCGGCGATCCCCCACCGGCTCTCCGTGGCGCGCCGGCTGATCGATCACGCGGTGGCCGAAGCGAAGCGATAGGCGTCGCGGCGTATCCCGATGCAGGACCCGGGGTGCATCGCGACGTGGAGCGCTGCCCCCGCCACGACACCTTTCGCCGTCGCTGGCTCGAACTGCGATTTTTGTTTGTCTTCCGGCAGGAGATCGTCGATAGAAGGTTGTCATTTGTCGACAATCGACCGGAGGCGAGACGGACCCGCCGCCACCGGGCAGCCGGAGGGACGATGAACCGACGATGGATGCGTGGGCTTTTGTGTTTGGCGCTGGCCGGCGCGATCTGGGGATGCGGGGGCGACGAGGAGGATCCGGCGGGCGACGATTGGGAACCGCCGCTCGCCGCGGTCGCCACCGAGGTGATCTGGACCCCGAGCATGGGCGACGCCGCCGCCTACGACAGCGTCACCGGCACGGTCCACGAGCGAGGCTGCCTGGACCCCGGCGGCGACTCCAGCTGGATGCTCGACGCCAGCAAGTTCGAGCAGGAGACGACCTTCACGCTGATCGAGGACAAGATGTCGCTCCACGACCAACTCGACATCAGCTACTCCGCGTCCCTGAACGCCGGCTGCTACAAGCAGAACTCCCAGTACCGGATGGTGAACGACTTCCAGCTCGACACCCACTCGATCTGGGCGATGCTCAGGGTCTCGGTGAAGGGCCCGACGCTCCGGCGGAGCAACCTGACGATGGCGTCCCCGTACTACGGCGCCTCGCGTCCCCCCGACCTGGCATCGTTCCGGCATGCGTGCGGCGACCAGTTCCTCTACCGCATCCACACCGGCGCGGAGTACTACGCGCTCCTCCGCATCTCCATCTCGAACCTCCAGGAGAAGAACGACCTGAAGGTCAAGCTGAAGAACGAGACCAACGTGGCCGGCTTGAAGTTCGGCTCGACCGTCGACTTCGAGAACCACTTCGGACTCACCCGCGGCAGCACGCAGATCCGCTCCTATGTCTACAAGTCGGGCGCGCTCACCGCGCAGGTGGTCGACGACGTCGGCTCGTTGATGACCGATGCCGAGACCTGGCTTTCCCGGGTGGTCAACGATTTCCAGTGCACGCGGACCGGCGCCGGCGATGTTTGGGGCTCCTCCTACGCCTGCGGTGATTGGAACGCGCTGGTGCAGCTAAAGAACCAGTACGCGATGAAGGGCTCGTTCCTCTCGTACAGCGACGCGGCCGACTGGGGCCGGGCGCCCGCGACCGCGAGGCCGCGCCTCCCTACCGGCCTCGCCTGGATGGGGACGTTGGGCCAGGAGTTCGCCCGCAACCTGGTCGCCCGGGATGCGCTGAACTCCGTGGTCTCCGCCCCCGACCTCTACCTCGCCGCCACCGCTCCGCTGACCGTCTTCGGCAGGGCGGACCTGACCGGCCGCTACCCCCTGCTCCAGGCGCCCGAGACGTTGCCCTACGCCGTCGCCGATTCGCAGCAACTCCGCGACCTCCAGACGATGGCGGCGAAGGTGACGGCCTCGCTCGACGGGCTCCGCACCATCGCCCGGATCTGCACCGAGGACTCCACCCAGGGGCCGCTGCCGGCGACCATCGAGGCGACGTGCACCGAGGCATGCGCGGACCCGGCGCTGGCCCAGAAGTTCGGGGGCACGGGCGGCGACTGTCTGTCGCGGTGCCGGACCACGGAGATGTGTGATGTCGCCTACGCCCTCTACGCACCCGAGCCCGAGCTGCACGTCATCGAGATCAAGGGCAACCTGCTGGGCCGGCCCGAGGGGCTGCCCGGGTCGCTGAAGTGGCGTGCGCCCGGCGAAACAGCCTGGCAGACCTTCACGCTGCCCGGGCAGCGCCAGCGTACACCGCTCGGCTGCGGGGATTACCTGGCCGAGGCCGCAGGGGCGACGCTTCCGGACGGCGAGTACCTGGTCTATTACGCCGGCAACCCGGATCGTCCGCTCTACGTCTACTGCCAGGGCATGAACACCACCTCGCCGGTGGCCTACCTGACCTTCCCCCGGACCACGCCGGCCGCGCTCCACGGCCAGAGACCGGCGGTGAACTCGTCCGCGGCGGATGATCAGATGGCCAACTTCTGCGGCAAGGGGGACGTGTCTCACCTCAACGGACGCTATTACGAGAAGATGCGTATCCACCAGGCGGAGGGTGTCCTGTTCCTCCAGCCCGATCTCACCTTCTCGACGACCAATGGGAACTGGTCGGGCTTCATCTACGCGGAGGACGTCTCGCACCAGAGCGGCCACTTCGACGTCGACCTGCGGGGCCTGCCACTCGAGATCGCGCACCGGCAGCAATTCCTCACCGGCGACGCGCCGTTCACGACCGACTTCGAGTGGGGCTTCCTCCGTATCCGGCTCGACTCCGACCCCGAGCCGAAGGCCGACAACCGCGTCCTGCAGAAGCTGCGGGCCAGCATCAACGCTGGCGCCCGGCGGGTGGCGTATCCGATCGACTACACGGACGCGGAGGAATCGGCGACCACCAACGACGGCCTCCACCGCCTGCAGGCGACGCACCCGCAGGGCTACCTGCGTCTTTCGTACATCGACGCGGAGGCGCAGCAGGCCGTCGCCGAGCACCGGATGGAGTTCCGCAAGCAGCGGGTCGAGACACCTGCCGGAAAGACGGGAGACACGATCGTCTCCTTCCGCAAGCTCGCCTTCTGAGGCGGGGGGGGCGCCGGGGTTGGACCGGCGCCCTCCTTCGCGTCCCGGGACCCGGACCGGGAACCCGGAGCCGACACCTCCGTGCAGGAGATCGGCGGCGGCAGCCGGGAAGGAGGCCTCCCGGCCGGTGCCGAGGGTCATGGGCGGGAGCTCGGACGGAGCAGCACCCGCGCCGGCGCGCCGTCCCCACCGGCGAGCCGGAGCGGTAGACAGAGCATCTCGTAGGTCCCCGGCTCGACCGCCGAGAGATCGAGGGCTTCGACGATGCACACGCCGGCCTCGAGCAGGATGCGATGCGTGGCTGCGCCGTCGTCCGCCGCGCCCACCGAGAGGTAGTCGATCCCCACCAGGCGCACGCGTCGCTCCGCGAGAAGGCGCGCGGCTTCCGGCGTGATGAAGACGAAGTCCTCGACGAACCGATCCGTCTGCCAGCAGCGCGGGGTGTTTCGCGTGCGGAACAGCAGCCGCTCTCCGGGGCGCGGATCGATCTCGCGCAGCTCGGGGACGTCGACCGCCCGGGGATCCCGGATCGCCACCGCGCGCGCCTCGCCGATCAGGGTGTCGACGGGAATCTGGTCGACGCCGGCCGCGCCGGCGACGTAGTGCAGGGGCGCATCGACGTGCGTTCCGCTGTGCACGCCGGCGGAGAGGCGCGACACGGTCGCGGGGTCGCCCCGCTCGAGGTCGCTCACGCGCACCACCTCGACCGCCGGATCGCCGGGCCAATGCACCATCCCGTCGCGGATCGGCACGCTCGCTTCGATCCAAGAGCTGGAGTTCATACGGTCCTCCGACGGCGCCATCCGAGTCCATCAGTTGATGCCGTCGCAGGGGACATCGGCATCCGCACCGGACTCACTCCAACATCGCCACCGGGAGATGGTGGCGATGCCAGCGCGGTGCCAGGACGATCACCGCATGAAGGTGGCGCAGTCCGCGTGGTGGTGCTCGGAGCGAGCGGTCGGAGGTTACGCGCCGCACCGGAGAAGACCCGACCCTTGACCGGGGGCGGACGGTTCAGCGTTGCACTCCCGACCGAGCCGGTGGCCGCTCGCGAGTGAGGGGGCCGGCGCGAGGCCCCGCGGCCAGCCGGGCCGCGAACGACGACCCCTCCCCCACGGGAGGTTCGCGCGAGAAACTACGCCTGGGACCGAAGGATCTTCTCCAGCGCCTTGCCCTTGGCCAGCTCGTCGACGAGCTTGTCCAGGTAGCGGATCTTCCGCATCAGCGGATCCTCGATGTTCTCCACCCGGACGCCGCACACCACCCCGGTGATCAGCGAGGCGTTCGGGTGGAGTCGCGCGGCGGCGAAGAAATCCGCGAAGGTGGTGCCGGCCGCCAGGTGGTGCTGGAACTCGGCCTCGTCGAAGCCGGTGAGCCATTCGATCACCCGATGCAGCTCCTCTTTCGTGCGGCCCTTCTTCTCCACCTTGGTCACGTAGTGCGGGTAGACGGAGGCAAAGCTCATCGTGAAGACCCGGCTCACGCGTATCCTCCCGTTCTCGCGCCGGTAACGACGCCGCCTCGAGGTTAACACCACGCGCCCGGGCGATCCCGGTCCGGCCGCGCGACATCCTCGCACACACGCCGAAGTTCCCAATCGTGCTGGCGCTCGGGTAGGGTTCGCCTCCCGGAGGTCCGACGATGCCCAAGGCCATCCTCGTGCTGCTCCTCGTCCTCTCCACGGGCTGCGCCGCGCGCACCATCCGCGTCGCCGCCCACAACACCCAGACGCCGACCGGCGACGGGCATCACGTCTGGTCGTATCTGCTCCTTCCCGCGGATGCGCCGCCGGAGCTCCCCCCGGCCCCGCGCGCGGTGGTCTTCTACGTGCGGGGCTCGGGCTACGACCACAGCGTCCTGGGGATGATGGGCCCGATGGCCGACTTCGTGATGCTGGGGATGCCGGTGGTGCTCCTCGAGCGGCGGGGGATCGGACCGAGCGAGAGCGACCCGGTCCTCGCTCGCCGTTATGCGGACCTGTCGGTCCGCGCGGAGGACGCGCTCGCGTCGATGCGCACGCACCTCGCGCGGCTCTCGCCGGGTACGCCGGTGATCCTCGCCGGGGATAGCGAGGGCGGGGCGGTGGCGTCGCGGATGGCCCGGGCGGAGCCGCGCATCACCCACCTCCTCCTGCTTGCCAGCGGAGGGGGCATGACCCAGGCCGAGGAGCTCGCGCTCTTGGTCCGGGATCCGACCAACGGGTACGGCACCCCGGAGGAGTTCGAGGTCGCGGTCGCCGACATTCGCACCAATCCCGAGTCCGACCGCGAGTGGCTCGGCCATCCGTATCGTCGCTGGAGCTCCGCGCTCTGGCACCGGTCGGCCGAGGACCTGCTCGCCGCGAAGGTGCCCGTCTTTCTCGCGCAGGGTGACCGCGACACCTACGTGCCGGTGGAGAGCGCGCGCCGACTCCGGGACGCGTTCGAGGTCGAGGGCCGTTCCGATCTCCTCCGCTACTGCGAGTACCCGGGCCTCGACCACGGCTTCGAGGACGCGAACGGCCGCTCCGGTTTCGGACTCGTGGTCCGCGACCTGGTCGGCTGGCTCCGGGGCCAGGGTCTGCTGGAGGAGGCGGAGGCCTCGCGCCTTCTCCAGTCGATGTCTCAGATTAGCACGGGATCGGCCGACCCTTGAGGTTTGCCTCGCCGAGTCCGTCGCGTTTTGATTTCCAGCAAGGGGGCGCTCGTGAAACGGGAGATCTCGATCCGCGCGGCGGTGCCGGAGGATCGGTCCGCCTTCATCGGTTGGGCGGCCTCGGTGGAGACGTGGTTCGGCCCGATGGTGGGGGTGCCCGCGTTCGAAGCGGCGCTCGACGCGGCCCTGGCCGGCGGGGCGGGGCTCGTGGCCTGCGATCCGTGCGGCGGATTGGTCGGCGGGATCCTGATCGCGAAAGAGCAGCGCGAGATTGGATGGCTGGTGGTGGCGGAGGAGGGAAGGGGGCGAGGGGCCGGCGCGGCGCTCCTGGCGGCGGCCCTCGAGCTCCTCGGTTCCGGACCGGTCCGCGTCGAGACCTTCGCGGAGGGCGTGCCGGCGGGCGTTCCCGCGTTGCGGCTCTACCGGCGGTTCGGGTTCCTTCCCACCGACCTCATCGGCGCGACGCCGGCGGGAATCCCGACGCGGGTTCTGGAACGATCGCCGGGCAGGCCCTGACCGGCGCCTAGGGCCTCGTCTGCGGACCGAGAGGCCCCCGTACTCACGCGATCAGTAGGGCGAGCCGTCCTTCCGGAAGTACCGCGGCTTGCCGTCGGCGCCCCGCTCGTAGGCGAGATCGTCGTCGGGGTAGGCCGCCCGGTCGGCGGGATCGCGGCTGCCGACCTCGAGGTAGCGCGCTGGACGATCGCTCCGATTCACCAGATGGTGGGCGTTCCGGGAGCCGGCCGGAAAAGCGGCGCAGGTGCCGGCGGTCAGGAGCTGCTC
>JAEZJH010000456.1 GCA_023436385.1 Pseudomonadota bacterium | reverse complement strand
AGCTGGGGCGGCTGGCGATGGGCCGGGCGGTGCTCTCCGTGGCCCTGGCTCCGGTGGCCTCCGGGCCGCTCCGCTTCGAGGGCCAGGTGCTGGGACCTCACGGCCTCGAGGAGGTGGAGTTCCTCTTCCGTCCCAACCCCGGCGAGGAGGCCCGGCCTCTGGCCCGGACGGCCTCCGGCGGCGAGCTGTCCCGGGTGCTGCTGGCGCTGAAGCGGGCCTTGGCGGCAGCGGACCCGGTCGGCACCTACGTCTTCGACGAGGTCGACGCGGGGATCGGCGGGGCCACCGCCCTGGTGGTCGGGAAGATGCTCCGGGAGGTGGCTGCGGAGCGGCAGGTCCTCTGCGTGACCCACCTGCCCCAGGTGGCGGCGCACGCCGACGTGCAGCTGTGGGTGGAGAAGGAGGTCCGGGGTGGCCGGACGATGGTGAAGGTCCAGGCCCTCGCCGACGAGGAGGACCGGCGAATTGCCCTCGCCCGGATGCTCTCCGGCTCGACCGACGCCCCGGCGGCGCTCGCGGCCGCCCTCGAGCTACGGAAGGAGGCGCTTCGCGTGCCGGAGTCCGGCCGGGCCGGGACCCCGGGGGACCGGGTGGACCGCGGCGGGGCAGACGACCCCGGGAAGAGCCGCGGAGGTGGTGGGGGAGCCCGCTCCTCCCGGCCGGTGGCGGAGGCTCGCCCCGGGGGCAAACGGCGGAGGGCGGCGTGAACGGGCCCCGCGCCGGGGCCTCTCGGCCGGCCGGCTCTCGTCGCTTTCTTGCTCGCCCGCGCCGCCCGGGGCTAGCATCCCGGGGGTTCGTGACGGGCCACCCGAGGCCCGCATCCGGCCCAGGGGGGAACTCCGAGGATGATCAGCGCATGAGGATCCGCTCCCGCGGCAGGACCGACGTCGGACGCAAGCGCGAACAGAACGAAGACTCGTTCCTGGTGGCGGACGACCTCTCCCTCTACATCGTCGCCGACGGCATGGGCGGCCACGCCGGTGGCGACATCGCGTCCCGCCTCGCCGTCGAGACCATCGAGCGGGTGATTCGCGAGGCCCGGTCCTGGCCGGACAACCCTTTCGCCGTCTCCGCCCCGCTCCCCGAGTCGCCGCTCCCCGACCTCCTCCGCCTCGCGGTGGAGGAGGCCTGCGCCGCGATCTACCGCCGGGCCCACGAGGATCCCGATCTCGCCGGGATGGGGACCACCGTCAGCGCGATGCTGGTGAAGGGCCAGGACGTCTTCATCGCCCACGTCGGCGACAGCCGCGTCTACCTCTCCCGCGGCCGGTTGATCCAGCAGATCACCGAGGATCACTCCCTGGTCAACGAGCAGCTCAAGGCCGGGGTGATCACCGCGGAGGAGGCCCGGACCTCCCGGTTCAAGAACATCATCACCCGGTCCGTGGGCTTCGAGGAGGAGGTCCAGGTCGACGTGATGGGCCTGGTGGCCGAGCCGGGCGACGTCTTCGTGCTCTGCTCCGACGGCCTCGCCAACCCGGTCGAGGACGGCGAGATCGGCGAGATGGCCCGGCGGATCCCCTTCGATGAGCTGCCCGATCGTCTCGTCGACCTGGCCAACGCCCGCGGCGGCGACGACAACATCACCGTCGTCTGCGTCGGCTTCGAGAAGTAGCGCGCCCGCGCGGCGTCCCGCTTCCCACCATCGCTCCCGCCCACCGGGGACGGGTTCACTTCGCGCCGCCCCCCGGGAGCGGCCGACGGGGAGCAAGCGCGGGCCGGCGCTGCTCCCGGACACCAATTCCGGGTGTTCCGCCGATCGATCGACCGACCGATCGTAACCGGTACCGGCGGTGCTCGTCGGGGGCGCCGGTGGGTCCCGATCCACCTGCACCGCTCGGGCCAACCTACCGTGGAGACGGGCGATTTGGGTTGACGGGCAGGCGGCCGATCGCATATAGTCCGCCAGTTGCCCGATTTTATTGGGGAATTTGCCGGCCGGCGGCTCGGTGCCTAGCTTGGCGCACGGGCGGCCGCCGGGGGCGGGGAGGCGAAGGCGGTCGATCGGTCGAGTGGGGCCGTTCGCTCCGGAAGTCGCCGGGGCCCACGGACCCGCCCGAACCCACGTCGGAAGCGACGTTCGCAGCCGGAGGGAAGCGCTTGCCGAACCGCTACTTCACCCTGATGTTGGTTCCCGACCGGGACTCCCGGGTCCGGCGCTTCCGCATCCAGCGGCGCCGGGTGGTGCAGGCCGCCGCCGGCCTCGGGCTGGTGCTGGTGCTGGGGATCGCGGCGACGATCCACTACGCCTCGGTCTTCGGCCGCCTCGGCGAGAACCACCTCCTCCGGGAGGAGAACGCCCAGCTCCGCGAGCAGCTCCGGATGGTGGAGGAGAAGGTCGCGCACATCGGCGAGACCCTCGACCGCGTCGAGCGCTTCGACCAGAAGCTCCGGGCCCTCACCTCGCTCAACGATCCGGAGCGGAACCTGGCGATCGGCCCGCTCTCCCCGGGCCGCGACGACGAGGACCCGGTGGGCTTCGGCGGTCCGGCGCCCACCGAGGATCTGGTCGATCGCCTCGACAAGCTGGTGAACGACGCCTCGCAGAACGAGCGGAGCCTCTCCGAGCTGCACCGGTACTTCGAGGACCAGCGGAGCCTGCTGGCGTCGACGCCGTCGGTCTGGCCGGCCCGGGGCTGGGTGACCAGCGACTTCGGCACCCGCCTCGACCCGTACACGGCGACCCGGGTGATGCACAAGGGCATCGACATCGCCAACAGCGCGGGCTCGCCGGTCGTGTCGCCGGCCGACGGCACGGTGGCCTTCGCCGGGACCGAGGGCGGCTACGGCAAGGTGCTGGTGGTCGACCACGGCTACGGGGTGAAGACCCGCTTCGGCCACCTCGCCGAGATCAAGGTCAAGCTCGGCGACAAGGTGAAGCGCGGCCAGGCGATCGCCGCGATGGGGAACACCGGCCGGTCGACCGGGCCCCACCTGCACTACGAGGTGCGGGTGAACGGCATCCCGGAGAATCCCCGGAAGTTCATCCTGGAGTAAGCCCCCCGGGGTCCCTGCCGGTGACCGGCCCGGACCTCCGGGCCCGCGCGCTCCGGGTCACCTCCACAATTCCGGATGGGGCCGGCCCGCTCGCGGGTTTATAGTCGTTGGTCCGGCCCGGCTGCACGCATTCCCGTGCCCCGTGACCCGGACGCCGGACACCTCACAATGCTCGGACTGATCGCCAAGAAGGTCATCGGGACCAAGAACCAGCGCGAGTTGAAGAAGCTCCAGCCGCTGGTCGCCCGCGTCAACGAACTCGAGACGCGGATGCGGTCCCTGAAGGACGAGGACTTCCCCCGCCTCACCCGGGAGTGGAAGGAGCAGGTCGCCAAGGGCAAGAAGCTCGACGACCTGGCACCCGAGGCGTTCGCCGCCTGCCGGGAGGCCGCCCGCCGGGTCCTCGGCCAGCGGCACTTCGACGTCCAGGTGATCGGAGGCGCGGTGCTCCACACCGGCCGCATCGCGGAGATGCGCACCGGCGAGGGCAAGACCCTCACCGCCACGCTCCCCTCGTACCTGAACGCGCTGGAGAGCCGGGGCGTCCACGTCGTCACCGTCAACGACTACCTGGCCCGCCGCGACTCCGAGTGGATGGGCCGGGTCCACAAGTTCCTCGGCCTCCAGGTCGGCTGCGTCCTCCACGGGCTCACCGACCGGGAGCGGCAGGACGCCTACAACGCGGACATCACCTACGGCCAGAACAACGAGTTCGGCTTCGACTACCTCCGCGACAACATGAAGTTCCGGCTCTCGCAGTACGTGCAGCGGGAGCTGAACTACGCGATCGTCGACGAGGTCGACTCGATCCTCATCGACGAGGCCCGGACGCCGCTGATCATCTCCGGCCCCTCCGACGAGGCCACCGAGCTCTACGGCCAGATCGACCGGGTGATCCCGGGGCTGGTCGCCGACCAGGACTTCACCATCGACGAGAAGGCCCGGTCGGTGATGCTCACCGATGACGGCGTCGAGAAGCTGGAGAAGCGCCTCGGCATCCCCAACCTCTACGACCCGGGCAACATCGAGGTCCTGCACCACGTCGAGCAGGCGCTCCGGGCGCACACGCTCTACAAGCGGGACAAGGACTACGTCGTCAAGGACGGCGAGGTGATCATCGTCGACGAGTTCACCGGCCGCCTGATGCCCGGCCGGCGCTGGTCCGACGGCCTCCACCAGGCGGTGGAGGCGAAGGAGGGGGTGAAGGTCGAGGCGGAGAACCAGACCCTCGCCACCATCTCCTTCCAGAACTACTTCCGCATGTACACCAAGCTGTCCGGCATGACCGGGACGGCGGACACGGAAGCCCAGGAGTTCGCGTCGACCTACAACCTCGATGTGGTGGTGGTCCCCACCAACCGGCCGATGATCCGGCAGGACCTCGACGACGTCGTCTACAAGACCGAGCGCGAGAAGTTCAACGCCGCCGCCGACGAGATCGAAGAGCTCCACAAGAAGGGCCAGCCGGTGCTGGTGGGCACGGTGTCGATCGCCAAGAGCGAGGCGCTGGCCTCGATCCTCCGCAAGCGCGGCATCCCCCACAACGTCCTCAACGCCAAGCAGCACGAGCGCGAGGCGCACCTCGTCGCCCAGGCCGGCCGGAAGGGGATGGTCACCATCTCCACCAACATGGCCGGCCGCGGCACCGACATCATCCTCGGCGGCAACGCCGAGGCGCTGGCGATGAACGAGCTGGGCCCGTCGCCGGAGCGGCTCCCGCCGCTCGAGGACGGCACGCCGGCGGAGCCCGACGCCGAGTTCCAGGCCCGGCTCCTCGCCCACGAGGAGCGGCGCCGCGAGCTGATCCAGCGCTACACCGAGCTCACGGCCAAGGAGCGCGAGGAGGTGAAGGCGGCCGGCGGCCTCTTCATCCTGGGCACCGAGCGGCACGAGAGCCGGCGCATCGACAACCAGCTTCGCGGCCGCGCCGGCCGCCAGGGCGACCCGGGCGCCAGCCGGTTCTACCTCTCCCTCGAAGACGACCTGATGCGGATCTTCGCGAGCGATCGCATCGCCCGCATCATGGAGACCCTCGGGATGGAGGAGGGGGAGCCGATCCAGCACAAGTGGCTCACCAAGTCGATCGAGAGCGCGCAGAAGCGGGTCGAGGGTCACCACTTCGACGCCCGCAAGAACCTCCTCGAGTACGACAACGTGATGAACCAGCAGCGGAAGACCATCTACCGGATGCGCCGGGAGGTGCTCGCCTCCGGTGCCGGTCGCCCGCTGGTGGAGTTCGACGAGGATCCGAAGACCAAGAAGAAGACCCGCATCGAGCGGGTGATCACCTGGGAGGACCAGGAGGAACGCATCCTCGAGATGTTCGAGGACGTGGTGATGAACCTCTCCGAGACCTACCTCCCGCCCAAGGGCGATCCCGACTACGAGGGCCTCGCCGCCGCGGTCCGCGATCAGTTCGGCGTCGAATTCCAGGCTTCGCCGGGGCAGAAGCGCGAGGAGATCGAGGAGCAGCTCTTCGCGGTGGTGGAGAAGCGCTGGCGGGCGAAGCAGGAGGCGCTGGGCGTCGACCAGGGCGACGGCATCCCCGTCCTCCGCAAGTTCGAGCAGTGGCTCTCCCTCCAGGCGATCGACCAGCACTGGAAGGACCACCTGCTCTCGATGGACCACTTGCGCCAGGGCATCGGCCTCCGGGGCTACGCCCAGCGCGACCCGAAGACCGAGTACAAGAAGGAGGGCTACGCCTTCTTCGAGCAGATGGTCTACCGGGTGAAGGAGCAGATCACCAACCAGATCCTCCGCATCCAGGTCCAGACCAAGGAGGAGGCCGAGGCCAAGCAGGCCGCGGTCCGCGCCGCACAGGAGTTGGAGCGGAAGATCGCCGAGCAGAAGAAGCGGCAGCGGGTGGTGGAGAGCCACGCCGACGCGGCCACCGCCAACGCCGGCGACGGCGCGGTGGAGCGCCCGACCCAGCCGATCGTCCGGCAGACCCCCAAGGTCGGCCGCAACGACCCGTGCCCCTGCGGCTCCGGCAAGAAGTACAAGCGCTGCCACGGCGCGTCCGAGGAGGCGGGGGTGTAACGCCCGCCGTCCGCGTCCAGTCGCACGCAGTGCCCGAAGGGCGGCTCCGGCCGCCTTTCGGCGTTCCTGGCTCCGCGTCGCGAGCCTTTCGCCGGCCAACCGCGGCCGTCGCCCGGCCGCGCGGGGAACGGGTTGTTTCGTGGCGAGCCTCCGCCGGCCCACCACGACCGTGGCCGGGCCTCGCGGGAAACGGGATGATTCGTCGCGAGCCTCCCGCCGGCCAACCACGGTCGCGGCCAGGTCGCGCGCGCAGCGGGATGTTTCGTCGCGAGCAGGTCGGCGGCCGCCGTTGCGCCGGCCCCGCGGTCCGGATACAGCGCCGAACAACGGAGGTCGGTCATGGAGAGCTTTCCCGGCGTCGAGGGGATCCGGTGGGGCGCGGCGGAAGCGGGGATCCGGAAGCGGGGCGGGCTCGACCTCGGCCTCGTGCTCTGCGCGGAGCCGGCGGCGACCGCGGCGATCTTCACCCGGTCGGTGTCGGCGGCGGCGCCGGTGCTGCTGTCGCGGCAGCGGCTGCGGCGAGGGCGGGCGGCGGCGATCCTGGTCAACGCCGGGTGCGCCAACGCCTGCACGCCGGAGGGGCGGGAGGCGGCGGAGGCGACCACCGCGGCGATCGCCCGGGCCACCGGGGCGCCGGAGCAGCTGGTGCTCTGCGCCTCGACCGGGGTGATCGGCGCGCCGCTCCCGGTCGATCGGGTGCTCGCCGCGGTCCCGGACCTGGTGGCGGACGCGGCGCCGGAGGGCCTCCCCCGGTTCGCGGAGGCGATCCGGACCACCGACACCTTCGCCAAGCTCTCCTTCCGGCCGGCGGGGAAGGCGATGGTGGTCGGCTGCGCCAAGGGCGCGGGGATGATCCAGCCCAACATGGCGACGATGCTGGGCTTCCTCGCCACCGACGCCCGGGTGGCCCCGCCGCTCCTCCGGCGCCTCCTCCGGGACACGGCCCACGCCACCTTCAACGCGGTCACCGTCGACGGCGACACCTCCACCAACGACTCGCTCTTCCTCCTCGCCACCGGGGCCACCGGCCAGCCGGTGGAGGAGGGCACGCCCGCCTACCGGGCCCTCGCCAAGTCGCTCGGCGAGGTGGCGACCGACCTGGCGAAGGCGATCGCCCGGGACGGCGAGGGGGCGAC
This sequence comes from Pseudomonadota bacterium, assembly GCA_023436385.1. Classification (GTDB taxonomy): domain Bacteria; phylum Myxococcota; class Myxococcia; order Myxococcales; family Vulgatibacteraceae; genus JAEZJH01. Next base: position 1,454 of record JAEZJH010000456.1, on the reverse strand, counting down.
GAAGCGGATCGCGGTTCGGGTCGACGGGGCGCGGACGGAGGCGGAGGCGGACCGGATCGCCCGGCGGATCGCCAACTCCCCCCTGGTAAAGACGGCGATCCACGCCGCCGACGCCAACTGGGGCCGGATCGTCGCCGCCGCCGGCACGGCCGGGGTGGCCTTCGACCCGGCCCGCCTCGAGGTGGCGATCGGCCCGGCGGTGGTGGTCCGGGGCGGGGTGGGGACGACCCTCGCCGCGGAGCGGGCGGCGGCCGAGCACCTGGCCGGGGACGACGTCGAAATCCGGGTCAAGCTGGGCCGGGGCCAGGGCTCCCGGACGATCTGGACCTGCGACCTCTCCGCCGACTACGTGCGGATCAACGCCGAGTACCGGACCTGACCGCGGGGGCGCCGCCCCTACTTCCGCGCCGGCGGCCGGCGGGGCAGCTTTGACCGGGGTGCGATGTTGCCCCCCAAGGTCCCGAAGCGGCTTGCGCGGGTACCTCTCGCATGCTAATGGCAGCCGGCTTCCCGGTGGTCGTTTGGCCCCCGGGGAGCCAACGGAAGTCAACCCACACACGCCTGGAGCGTGCCCGCGGTCCCGGAATCGGGTCGGGCGCGCGGCGAAGGGCGTGGCGGAAACAACCAGGAGCTGAGATGGAACCGACCGGAACTCCCGTCATCGACCAGACGCCCCCCGAGGCCCTCCCCACCGTCCCGACCACCGTGACCCCGACGATGCCGGTGACCGGCACGCCGATCACCATGCGGGCCCTACTCGAGGCCGGTGTCCACTTCGGGCACCAGACCAAGCGCTGGAACCCGCGGATGAAGCCGTACATCTTCGGCGCGCGGAACGGCATCTACATCATCGACCTGCAGAAGACGGTCAAGCTCGCCCGCGACGCGTTCAAGTTCGTCGGCGATACCGTCGCCCGCGGCGGGTCGGTGCTCTTCGTCGGCACCAAGAAGCAGGCCCAGGAGGCGATCGCCGAGGAGGCGAAGCGCTGCGGCCAGTTCTTCGTGATCAACCGCTGGCTGGGCGGCACCCTCACCAACTTCAAGACGGTGAAGCAGGGCATCGACCGGCTGAAGACCCTCGAGAAGATGGCGGAGGACGGCACCTTCGACCGGCTCCCGAAGAAGGAGGTCGCCATCCTCCAGCGGGAGCAGGAGAAGCTCGAGCGGAACCTGGGCGGCATCAAGGAGCTGCAGCGGCTGCCCGGCTGCCTCTTCGTGATCGATCCGAAGAAGGAGCACATCGCCATCCACGAGGCGAACCGGCTCGGCATCCCGGTGGTCGCGGTGGTCGACACCAACTGCGATCCCGAGGGCATCGACTACGTGATCCCCGGCAACGACGACGCGATCCGCTCGATCCGCCTCTTCGCCGGCAAGGTCGCCGACGCGGCCCTCGAGGGCATGGCGCGCTACGCCGCCACCCGCCACGAGCGCGGCGCCGAGGAGGAGGGCCG
>JAEZJH010000387.1 GCA_023436385.1 Pseudomonadota bacterium | reverse complement strand
GGCCGCGGAGCGGGCGGCGAAGGCGCGCGAGCGGGCCGAGAGGCTGACGGCGGTTGCCACGCTGCTCAAGTAGGATTGAACCACCGGCGGGGCGCCTCCGAGCGCCTCGCCGGCGGGAGGACGGATGGCAGAGACGGCGCGGGGCGAGGCCATCGCCCGGGCCCTGCAACTGCTCCGCGAGCTCCTCGCCGGCCCGGTGTCGGCGGGGGAGCTTGCGGCACGGCTGGGCTGGGGGATCAGGACGGTGCACCGCGACATCGCCGCGATGGCGCGGGCCGGGATCGCCGTGGATGAGATCCGCGAGGGACGGAGGATCGCCTACCGGGTCCGGCCGGAGTCCATCCTCGAGGCCCTGGGGATCGACCGATGAGCTGGACGAGCATCTCCGACCTGGCCCTCGAGCTGGCACCGCTGGCGCGGGAGGTCCCGACCGCCGCGCCGATCCGCGAGGCGGCCGCCGAGGTGGCGGTGCGGCGATGGGGCCCGGCCGGCGTGGCCGGCCTGCCGACCCTGGTCAACGTCGCCGCGCTGGCGGTGTCGGCTGCTCGCGGGCGACTCCTCGTCCACCGTGTGCGACCGGCCGCCGCCGCGCTGGTCGACTCGACGGACCTGCACTCCCTGCCGGCGGAGCCGCCGCGGCTGCTCCGCCGGCCGTGGATCCTCGAGGCCCGGCGGCCGGAGACCGGGGAGCGGCTCTTCGGCGAGACCGCCGCCCTCGCCGGCTACCAGGTCGACGGGGTCACCTACCTTATCGGCCTCTCCTATCCGGACGGCGCACGCGTAGCGCGCTGGACGCCGCGCTGGACCGGCGGCGAACTCGATGCCGGGATCCCGGCGGAGACGTCGCCGCTGATCGACGACGCAGACACGCACCATGCGTGGGTGCGGGATGCCGCGCGGTTCGCGATCGTGCTGGGGCTGCTGCTCGACGCGGAGGGCGCGCCGCTCCGGACCGAGGACCAGGTCGGGGGCGCGACGTCGAGCAAGGGCGGGCGGCGCGGGGACGCGCCGGCCTGGGCCATCCGAAACGTCTACCTCGAGCGCCCGGAGCACCGCGGGGGCGGCGGCTCCGGCGCCGGCGAGGGAGCTCCGGTGGCGGGGAAGATCGGCGAGATCGTTGCGGTCCGCGGCCACCTGAAGCGCCAGCGGCACGGGCCGGGGAACGAGCTCGTGAAGTGGGTCTACGTGGCCGGGTACGAGGCCCGGCGATGGGTGGCGCCGAGGGCGCGGGTGATCGTCGGACTGTAGTGAACCGCATCCCGCCCGGCTGGCGGGTCGGGTCCTCGAGGTCGACGGCGACCTGGTGGTGACGGGGGAGCCGGCCGGGATGGCAGAGGTCTCTTTACCAGGAACAACGAGCCCCGCATCGCTGCAGGGCCTGGGGGCAAAACGCAGTTCGCGGCCGTAGCTCAGGGCTCGAGCACGATGTCGAAGGACCCCTTGGCCCCTCTATAAATCAGGGTCGTACTGGCAAGGAAGTCGCGTCCCAGGAGCCCGACGAGATCGTAGTTGGTCCCGTTCTTCGCGATCCCGAGGTGCGCGATCGCCTGGTTGAGCTGGGGCACCGCACCGATCGGGCGCTCGATGAATCGGGCCACCTGGTTTCCGGCGCCGTCGTCCATCGGGACCATGACGCGGACCAGGTACTCGGGCATCTGGTTCGGCCCATGAGCGCCAAACGTGGTCCGGTAGCCCGTCTGCTTCAGACCGAGCTTGGTCGCCACCTCGATCGAGATGCACGAAACCGTTGCCCCCGTGTCGACCAGCATGAAGCCGTGGACGGGGGCGGCGACGGGGAGGTTCGCGAGCCGCAGCGCGTCCTCATGAATCTTGGGGATCGCCAGTTCGGCAAGGACGAGGACACCGGCCTCGATCAACAGGCCGCTGTTCGGGAACTGCCCGCCAACGTGCACCGCGCCGGGAGGCACCTGGCCAAAAGCCAGGGCGGGCGTCTGGGCGAGACGCCGCTCCAGCGCCTTCAACTTCTTCACCGCCCCCGCACGCTGGCGGCGCCTCTCCGGCTTACCCAAACATCACCCCCATCTGCCACGCGAGGGAGATGTTGGCCGGCGCCTTCTTCGCGAGGTGGCCAACCAGGAACGTCTCCGTGGGGCCAAACCGCTCGATGCCGTCGGCGAAGGCGGCCTGGTAGTTCTGATGGAAGGCGATGGGTTCGCCTTCCTTCATCAGCACGAAGGTGTTAGGCGCCCGGGCATAGAGGACGTCGAACTGCTGCTCGAACGCCTTCTGCTCCTGCTCGATCGTGAATGCCACGGCTGGCTCCTTGGATGGGGGCGGACGCTATCCGGCGGGCGCACCGCTCGTCAACCAGGGTGTAGCGCACGGCCGCAGGGCTCGCCCGCTTTCGCGCACCAACTGTCCAAAGTGGAACCTGGGCGGACTTACAGCCGGGAGATCAGCGCACCGCCTCCCACACCGCCGCCCCGGCCGCGGCGCCGCCTATACCGACCGCCGGCCAGACCCACCACGGGATCCCGGCCGGCCGGTCGACGGCCCGACACTCCGCGAGCTCGCGGCGGCAGGTCGCCTCCCGTTCCGCCCCGATCGCCCGCTCGAGGCGGAGGGCCCGCT
>JAEZJH010000311.1 GCA_023436385.1 Pseudomonadota bacterium | reverse complement strand
CTGTCCCTCGCCAGCCTGGTTCGCCAACCGCTCCTTGCCGATCTCCTGCGCTCGCGCGATGAACTGGTTGAGGTACGACTCGAGACCGCCGCGCGACTGGGACAGGATCTCAGCCTCGAAGGCATCGCTGAACGCCGAGCCCGCGTTGGTCGCCGCGGTCTTGTACCCGTCGAGGTTGCTGGTGATGGCGTCCTTGATCTTGCCGACGTCCATCTCCTTGATGCCTTCGATCGCGTTGCCCAGCTGCTTGAAGTTGTTCATCCAGGCGCTGACGAAGTTCATAATCACGGCGTGGACGCCGGCCATAACGCCGCGAATCGTGCCTCCGATCATGTCGAAGACCTGCACGACGATGCGCACCAGCTTCAGCCACATGGCCTCATTCTGGTGTTGGTAACCGAGCGACTGGTCGACGAGCTCGCTGAACGTGCCGGCGCTCGACTGGGTCAGCCAGCTGAAGAACTGAGCGGCCAGGTCGGCAACCGCCTGGATCGCCGGAGCGACGGCCTCCCACGCCGCACGCATCAGGTCGCCCAGGGTAGCCGTCTCGTCGATCCCCAGCTTGATCTGGTCACGCAGCATGTACAGCGTCGTGATGAGCCCTGCGACCACCGTGGCAAGTGCCAGCCAGGGGTTGGCCATGGCAACGGCGTACAGGGCCTTCAGCTGGGCGGCGAACGCCTTGATGGGGCCCACGCTGAAGGCCACCAGAATCGCGGTCGCGACACCGGCGAGGATCGGAATCAGCGTGTTGAGGTTGTTGGCGATCGCCATGATCAGCTCGCTGAGCTTCGCCGTGACGCCGGTCGACTCGTTGAGCTGGCCGATGAAGACCAGGAAGTTGTTCTTGAGGACGGTGAACGACTGCGACAAGGTCGGCACCGTGGTTCCGAACTCCTCGTCCAGCTGGGTGCCGGCCTGGGCAAAGGCGTCGATGATCGCCTGCGCGCTGATCTTGCCCTCGGCACCGAGCTTGCGGATCTCGCCGATCGAGTGGCCCATGCCTTCCGCGATGATCTGTGCGACCTTCGGGAAGTTCTCCATCACGGAGTTCAGCTCGTCGCCGCGTAGCGTGCCAGACGCCAGGCCCTGCGCCAACTGGCGGAGGCCACCGGCCGCTTCCTGGGCGCTGGCACCCGAGAGCACGATGGCCTGGTTCACGCGCTTGGTGAAGTCGAGCAGCTCTTGCTGCGAGAGGCCGAGCTCCTTGGTGGTGCTGGACAGCTTGGCAAAGAGCTCGCCAGTCGCGGTGAAGTCCGAGCGGGTCTGGTTGGCGATGCCAAGCAGCTCCTTGGTGACACGGCTCAGGTTCTCCGTGCCGGTCGTGACCAGGCGCAGACGGTTCTGAAGGTTGGTGTACTCGTCGGCGAGGCGTCCGAGCTGTACGACGGCGGCGCCGGTGACCAGGGTCGCGATCAGGCCCTTCAAACGATCCAGAGGACCTGAGGCGCGGTCGGCGGCACCGCCAATACCGTCGATGTTGCGGGTGACGACTCGGGAGCCGTCCTCGCGAATCTGAATGTTGATGACTTCGGTCGTCATGACCTCACCTGATGTCGACGATGCGAGCCTGGCGGATGGCGCTGACGGCCAACAGGATCGCGGTGTTCACGAAGTTGCGGGGAGCCTGCTTCGACGACCCGTCGTTCAGGTACTTGATGTACGGCAGCGAGTTCGTGATATGAACCGTGGGCGAGTTGTTGCCGCCCTTGTACTGCCTGGCCACTTGCTCGCCCGCGTCCAGCGCACTGCGCAGACCGGCTCCCTTGTTTGGAGGCTCGGGGAGAGTGTCGGTGATGGGTGCACCAATGCTGGGACGCCAGTTGGCGCGCGCCCGGCCCGTGTCGACGGGCGTGGCGAGGACGACGGCCTGGTCAACTGCGAGGATGACCTTCTTGACCAGGCCGTCGGTGTTCTTCGAGATCTTGCCGGCTCGAGTCCTGATGCGCCGGGAGAAGGTCTTCAAGTCGCTCATTTGGATCGCCCTCGCTTAGTTGGTGGCGGCTTGCTCGCATCCAGCCGCTGCTTCTGTTTCTTTGCCAACCAGTCCAAGTACGACTTGTCCAGGTGCTCGACATGGTAGAAGACGTCTTCTCGTTGCTCTCCCGTGATTCCGTTGGCCTCGCAGTAAAGGTGGATTGCGTGCCAAGGGATGGGCCCGGCTGACATGTACCCGAGCGACCTACTCGACGTCAAGTCCATGAACGCCGTGTAGAACAGCTCCGAGCCAAGCATCAGGTCCGGCGCATTTTGGATCGCATCAGGAAGCGGACGCCGCTCCCTGATGCACTGCTCGATGATGTTACGCTCGTTCGGTCCCTGCTCCAATCCGTAGATCAGGAACGCGGCGAGTTTCCCTGCTCCGCCTCGCGCAGCTCGGCGCGGAACAGAGCGGACTTCTGGGACTGCTGCTGGATGTCCAGGAACAGGTCGGGCAGGTCGGTCAGGACCTTGACCACGTTCTCGCGGGTGAAGTCCAGCGGGTTCCCCTGGCGGTCCTCGACACCTTCCCAGCCGAGGATGACGGCGTCGGCGTAGGACTCGATCAGCAGCTTCTCGGCCACCTTGTTGTCCATGGTGGCGTTGGCGATGGCCCGCTTGTAGGGCTTCATCTTCTGCTCGAGCACCTTGGCGAACTTGGTGTTGGCGCCACCGGCGCGTGCGATGCGGATCTGGACGGGCTGCTGCTTCGAGTTGAAACCGTAGTCGAGGACGATACCATCGCGCTCGAGGCTCTTGTCGGTTTCGAAGGTGTTGTACAGGCTCATGAGGAGACTCTCCTGGGGTGGTTGGGTATTACAGCGTGGCGGCGTTGGGCAGGTACGGGAAGAACTGCCACAGCAGCGTGTGCCCGAACTTGCTCTCCGCCGCGTTGGTTTCGAGCGGGATGGTGATGGCCTGGTCCTGCTCGACGGTGAGGCGACCGTTGCCCAGGGCGAGCAGCGGGATGTCGTACAGGATGCCCTGGTTGTTCTTCACCATGATCACGTCGACCGTCACGTCGGCGTTGTTGCGCACGGCCTGCACCGACTCGGCACTGGCGAAGTACGCGGTGAAGGAACCGCCGACCTCGAAGGTGCCGGCGCTGAGGTCGAACGCACCGAGCACGCCGAGGGCCTTGTTGGCGCTGACGTTGTTGTTGACGGTCAGGGTCAGGTCGCTGGCGAAGACGAACAGCGGCTCGATCGCGGCGTCGTCGTTGACCAGCGCCATCTTGATGCGTGCGAAGTCGTTCGACGTGTTGAAGGCGTCGCCCTCGACCACGCCCACGCGGGTGCCGGGCTTGACGCCGGTCAGCCCGTTGCGGGCCTGGTGGTCGCACGCCACGAAGGTCAGGTCGACGGTGATCTTCTCGGCCTGCGGCGCGTTGAGCGTCAGCTCGTTCGGCACGGCGCCGACGAGATACTCGCTCATGGTGCCATTGGCGTCCTGGCCCAGGGTGCGCTCGAGCTGGTAGGAGCGGCGCTTGATCAGGGCCGGGTCCGACTCGTTCTTCAGCACCGAACCGAAGTACAGGTTGATGAGCTTGCCCGTGCCAGCCTCGGCAGCCGGGTCCGGCCAGTCGACCTTGTCGAACTCGAGGTAGCCGGCGGCGACCGTGCTGATACGCGCGAACCCGCCGTTGTCGTCGAAGCCGTTGGTGGTCTGGTCGCCGCCGATGAAGATCCACTCGCCGGGGATCAGGCCGAGCGTGGTGAAGTCGACACCGGCCGTCGAGACCAGCCGCACGAGGTCGCCGTTGAGAGCGATGCTCAGCGTGCCCGACGCGCCCTGGTAGCCGACAGTGGCGAGCAGCGCGCCAGCCGGCGGAGCAGCTTCGTCGACGAGCGTCTCGGCCACGACCACGGTGGTGCCGGTCGAGCTGACGACGGTCTTGACACCATTGTTCGCGGTGTTGGTAAAGCCCTCGGCGACGACGAGGTGGCCGGCGAGGAAGCCGGTACCTGCGCCAGCAGCGCCGGTGTAGGTCTTGTCGGCCGCGGTGACGCCGCTGATTGCGAACGCCGCGCCATTGGCCGGGTAGGTGGTCTTCTTCTCGCGCAGGTCGGCGAACATGAAGCCCTGGAGCAGGTCGCGGAAGTTGAAGTACGTCAGGTCCTGCTGGAACCCGCCGCTCGCCTCGCGGTCGGTCACCACGCCCTTGCGGCGCTGACGCGACTGGTTGATGGGGTTCCGCGCGACGGTGGTGATGTTGCCACCGAAGTCGGAGTAGGTGTTGGGCTCGAGCGCGATCCACACGGGGTCGGTCCCGTCTGCGGCGAGCGTCGGGAGCTGCTTGAGGCAGACTTCCTCCGCATACCGGAGACCGGTCGCATTCGAATCGATCTTGTACTTCGGGCACACGGCCATGATGTCACCTCAGTTCGTCGTAGTCAAAGTCGATGGTGGCGTTGACGTTGAACCAGTCGCGGTCCTCGCCGACCTCATTGATCTGAGGGTTGCGGAACCAGACACAGCTCGGCGTCTGTTTGCCTTGCAGAGCGTCGCGTAC
>JAEZJH010000296.1 GCA_023436385.1 Pseudomonadota bacterium | reverse complement strand
CCCCGAGCTGCGCCGGAAGAGCCCGGGGAGCCGGGTGCTGGTGATCAGCTCGTTCGACGCCACCGGGGTCCAGGAGGAGGCCCGGCGCCTGGGCGCCGCGGGCTTCATCTCCAAGCCCTTCCATCCGCTGGAGATCGCCCGGGCGGTCCGCGACCAGCTGCCGGCCTCGCCATGAGCCGGTACTGGATCGCCGACGCCCGGCGGAACATCTTGGGTCCGGTCGACGAGACGGTGTTGGGCGATCTGGCTGCCGCCGGCAAGCTCGACGGGATCGAGCTGGTCTCGAAGGAGGGCGGGGCCTGGGCGCCGCCGGCGGCGTTCCCGGAGATCGCCGGGCTGTTCCTCTCCCCCGGGGACGAGGAGCGCCTCGCCCGGGAGCGGGAGGAGGCGCAGCGCCTGGCCCTGGTCCTCGACGGGCTCCGGGAGAAGCCGGTCCACGTCCTCTTCGGCGTGGCGGAGACGGCGTCGTTCGAGGAGCTCCGGGGAGGCTACTTCACCCTCGCCAAGCGCTACCACCCGGCCCGCCTCCCGGCGACCGCGGCCCCGGAGCTGAAGCAGGCCTACGTCGAGGTCTTCCAGTTCCTCGCCGCCCGGCTTCACGAGGAGGACCGGCGCCGGAAGGCCGCCGCCGCGGAGCCGGAAACTCCCGCCTACCGGCCGGAGGACTTCCTCGGCCTCGAGCGCCGGGCCACCGGGCGGGTCGACGCCCGGATCAAGGTGAACCTGGCCACCGCCGGGATGTTCTCGGACAACCGCACGGTGAACCTTTCCACCGGCGGATTCTTCCTGGCCACCGACCGTCTCCTGCCCCTGGGCACCCGGCTCGACCTCCTCCTCGACTTCGAGGCCGAGGGGCGCCAGGTGAAGGCCACCGGCGTGGTCGTCTGGGAGAACGGCCTGGAGCGGCCGAAGCAGCCCCGGGGCTTCGGCGTGCGCTTCCTGATGCTGGGGAAGGACGACCGGCTCTTCCTCGAGGCGTGGGTGGCCCGCGTTCATGAGGCCTCCTCGGCCCCGGAGCGGAAGAAGTAGCGGCCCGGGGCGCCACCGTTGCCCGCAAAGCGGCCCCTCGGCCCGGCGGATCGCCGGATGCACGGCGCCGGTTTCCGGCTTAGATCGATCGCACGCACGGAGGGCGCGATCGACGGGCGTCGACAGATCGTCGCGGGAATGCTGGAACGTGGCGCACGGCGGGCACCCCTGCGCATCGCCGGGATCTACCTCGTGGTCGGCTGCCTGTGGGTCGCCGGTTCCGACGCGCTGGTCGGACGGATCGCGCCGGATCTCGCGGCCCTGACAGTCTGGCAGACGGCCAAGGGCTGGGGGTTCGTCCTCGCCACCGCGGCGATGATCTGGGCCCTGGTCCGCCGCGACACCGTCGACCTCGCCCGCTCCGAGCGGCTCCTCGCCACGGCCCTCGATCGCCTGCCGGACGCGTTGGTGATCGCCGCCGCCGACGGCGGCTTCCCCTTCGTGAACCGCGCGGCCCGGGACCTCCTCGGCCTCCGGGACGGCGAAAGGCTGCACGATCTCGAGGATTACCGGCGGCGGTGGCTGCTCCGCTACCCCGACGGCCGGCCGGTGCCGAAGGAGGAGCTGGTCCTCGCCCGGGCGCTCCGCGGCGAGACCGGGTCCCGCGAGTCGCTCCTCCGGCGGGCCGATGGCGTCGACCGCCGGGTGATCGTGCTCGCCGCGCCGGTGTGGGAGGCCGCGGACGAGCCGCCGGTGCTGGCGGTGGCGGTCCTCCACGACATCACCGACGTCCGTCACCTCGAGGTGATGCGCGACGAGTTCCTCTCCGCCGCGGCCCACGAGCTGAAGACCCCGGTGGCGACGATCAAGGGCTACGTGCAGCTCCTTGCCCGCTGGAAGGACGGGAGGCTGGGATCCCGGGAGGCGAAGGCCCTCGAGGTGCTCGATCGGCAGTGCAACCGCCTGAACCGCTTGGTGCAGGACCTGCTCCAGGTCTCGCGGCAACCACAGTTCCACGCCCCGCTCGAGCGCCGGCGCTTCGATCTGGGCGAGCTCGCCGACGAGGTGGCAAGCCGCCTCCGGACGATCCTCCGCCGGCCGATCGTTGTCGAACGCGGAGGTCCCGTGCCGGTGGAGGCCGATCGCGATCGGATCGATCAGGTGCTCGTCAACCTCGTCGACAACGCGGTGAAGTTCTCGCCCGGCGGCGAGCCGGTGGAGATCGCCGTGGAGGCGACGCCCGGGGAGGCGGTGGTCGCGGTCCGCGACCACGGCGTCGGCATTCCCATCGACGGCCAGCCCCGGATCTTCGAGCGCTTCTACCGGGCCCACGCCGGCACCGATCTCGACTCCAGCGGCCTGGGGATCGGCCTGCACCTCGGCCGCGAGACGGTGGCCCGTCACGGCGGGCGGATGTGGTTCGAGACGGAGGAGAACCGGGGTTCCACCTTCTACGTCGGCTTGCCGCTCGCCGGGGAGGGTCGCGATGCGGTGTGATTGCCGCGCGGTGCTGGTGGTCGACGACGACCTCGACCTCCGGGGCGCCCTCGAGCTGATCCTCGAGGAGGAAGGCTACCGGGTGATCACCGCCTCGAACGGCCGCGAGGCGCTGGAGTGCCTCGACCGGGAGCTGCCGGCGGTGATCCTGCTCGACATGCGGATGCCGGTGATGGACGGCTGGCAGTTCGTCCGGGAGTTCCGGAGCCGCCACGGCTCCCTCTGCCCGATCGTGGTCTGCACCGCCGCCGAGGACGCCCGGCAGCGGGCCGCGGAGGTCGAGGCGGAGGGCTACCTGGAGAAGCCCTTCGAGATCGACGAGGTGCTGGCCGCCATCGGCGCCGCCCTCGACCTCCCCGGCAGCTGTTGCACGTGACCCGGGGCCAGCGGGGCCGGAGCCCCGCCGGCCCACGGCTCACCCGAGAACGTGCAACACGGTGAGGAGGCCGATGGCGACGCCGACGAGGCTCTCGCCGGCGATCAGGCCGGAGCTGACCGGCACCACGTAGCGCTCCGCCATCGCCGGCTTCGCCTTCCCCAGCATCCAGGCCATGGTGGCCCCGAGGAACATCGAGATCGCGTTCCAGGCGGGCATGGTGAAGGCGAGGCCCAGGCCCATCGACGAGGGGATGTACTTCCGCGCCTTGGGGAACCAGCGCTCGAGGAAGGGGAGGAGGATCCCGAGACCGCCGCCGATGAGGAGCGACCAGCGGGCGCTCGGGTGCAGGGTGGAGAAGCCCTGGGAGAGGAGCTTCGCCACCGCCGCCCAGGTCTGGGCGCCGGGCGCCGGGTACTTGTCGGAGCCGAGGAGGCTGGCGTCGGGGATCATAATCAGGAAGGCCGGGACCACGAACAGGGAGCCGGCGAGCACCCCGAAGAACTGCGCCCAGAACTGCTGCCGGGGGCTGGCCCCGACGAGGTAGCCGGTCTTGAGATCGGTGAGGAGATCGGCGGAGTGGAGGCCGATCCCGGCGGTGACGTTGGCCGTCATCAGGTTGGTGGTGATGTTCCCGGGGTCGAGGGCGCCGAAGGTGAGCTGGGTCACCTTGCCCAGGGCGCCGGTGGGGGTGGTGTCGGTCTCGCCGGTGGCGCGGCAGGCGACCACGGCGATGAAGAAGGACATCAGCACCGCCAGGATCCCGAGGAAGGGCGAGATCCCGAAGAAGAACCAGGCGAGGAAGACCGCCACCACGCCGAGGAGCGGGACGCCGATGACGAACCAGCTCATCGGCACCTCGTGGGCCTCGTTGGGATCGCCCTTCCCGCCCTTCATCGCCTGGCCCATCGAGGCGAAGGCCCGGCCGACGGTGCGCCAGCTGAAGGCGAAGGAGGTGAGGCCGGAGGTAAGGAGCAGCGCCGAGCCGAACCAGACGCTCCAGGTGACGATGTTCTTGTAGCCGAGGGCCTCGATCGCCCCGAGGTCGTACATCCACGGGGCGAGGATCCCGAAGTTGATCACCGCGCCGAGGAGGAGGCTCCACGCCACCCGCATGCCCATGAGCGCGCCGGCGCCCAACATGATCACCGAGTTCTCGAAGGCGAAGGTGTAGGCGAGGGCCGGGTTGCCGCCCAGGGAGAAGGGGAGCGCCAGGTGGCCCGGGAGGTTCCAGGGCATCCACGCCGCCTTCACGTCCCGGAACCAGGCGACCAGCGCGCCGATGGCGCCGGCGAGGCCGAGGGCCTTGGCCTTGTCGAGGCCCTCGCCGGCCGAGGCGTAGAGGCTCTTCAGGGTCTCGGCGCAGGCGACGCCGGTGGGGAAGCGGAGCTGCTCGACGTTGATCATCTGCCGCTTCATCGGGATCGCGGTGAAGACGCCGATCAGCGCGATGATCGCCACCCAGGGCAGCATCTGCCACCAGGGCATCACCTCGCCGGTGAGCATCATCACCGCGGGGATCGCCGCCACCGTACCGCCGCCGGTCATGTAGCCGGCGGCGCTGGCCACCGACTTGGCGGCGTTGTTCTCGTAGAGCCCGAAGGCCCGGCGGACGATCCGCAGCTTGACGAAGACGAAGTAGATCGCGAACGCGAGGATCGCCGCGGTGATCGTCACCCCGATGCTCCAGCCGGAGCGGAGGGCGACGTAGAGGTTCGAGAGGGAGAGGATGCCGCCCAGGAGCGCCCCGGTGATCAGGGCCCGGAAGGTGAGCTGCGGCGTGCCGGGAGGGGCCTGGGGCGGCGCCTCGGGGACGGCGTCGGGGGCGG
>JAEZJH010000182.1 GCA_023436385.1 Pseudomonadota bacterium | reverse complement strand
GCCCACGCCCACGCCCGCGCCGGCCACGCCGGCGGCGGTCCCGCCCGACGCGAAGCTGGCCGGCCTGGTCGAGCTGGCCCCAGCGCTCGCCGGCAAGACCGCTCCGCAGGCGACGCTGTTCGTGATCGTCCGGTCCGACGGGATGGTCGCCGGGCCTCCGGTGGCGGTCCGCCGGATCGACGGCCCGAGCTTCCCGCTCTCGTTCTCCCTGGGGAGCGAGCACTCGATGACCGGCGCGCCGCTGCCGGAGCGGATGAGCCTCGAGATCCGCCTCGACGCCGACGGCAACGCGATGACCAAGGATCCCGCCGATCCGGTGGTCCGCCGCTCGAGCGTTCCCACCGGGACGATCGATCTCCGCCTGGTGCTCGGGGAGCCGTAGCGCCGCCCTGGACCGGCAATCACGGAGCCTCGCCCCACGGGCGGGGCTCCTTTCGTTTCCGGGGCCGGACGCGGTAGGTTGCCCCGGCGCCGTCGGATCCGCGGCGGCGCCACCGATCGGCGGAGGATGCAGTGGCGAAGGGAACGGCGGCGGCCGGCGGCAACACGGTGGTGGCCACCAACCGCAAGGCGCGGTTCGAGTACACCCTCGACGACCGCTACGAGGCGGGCCTGGTGCTGATGGGCTCGGAGGTGAAGAGCCTCCGGGCCGGGAACGCCAACCTCTCCGACTCCTACGCGCTGCCCAAGGGCGACGAGCTCTGGGTCCACAACCTGCGGATCGGCGAGTACAAGCCGGCGACGCGGTTCGGCCACGATCCCCTGCGGCCCCGGAAGCTCCTCCTCCACCGGGCGGAGCTCGACAAGATCCTGCAGCGGGTGAAGGAGCGCGGCTACACGCTGGTCCCGACGCAGCTCTACTTCAAGAACGGGGTGGCCAAGCTGGAGATCGCCCTCGCCCGCGGCAAGACCGGCGTCGATCGCCGCGAGGACATCAAGGAGCGCGAAACCCGCCGCGAGGTCGACCGGGCGATGAGCGCCCGCCGGGGGCGCGGTTGATGCCTGCCTTCGGCAGGCATCAATCGCCGAGTCTTTGACGTAGCGGAACCCCGCGGTCCCGACCAGCCGGCCGCCGGCCGTGGGCCAACCGCCGCCCGGGCCAAACCCGCGCCGCTCCTACTTCCCCACTCGAACCATCCCCCCGCCCGCCCGGCGAAACGCCTCGAGTCCTCCCTCGATCACGTAGACGTCGGTGTACCCCTGCTCCCGCACCAGCCACGCGGCCAGCTCCTCGGCCCGCTCGGGATCGGCCACCAGCACCGGCGTCTTCCCCCGGGGGACCTCCGCTCGCCGCCGCTCGAACTCGTCGGGCGGGAGCCGCACCGCGCCGGCGATGCTCTCGCCGCTGGCGAGGTACCGCTCGGGCGAACGCATGTCGAGGATGGTGAAGCTCTCGCCCCGGGCCAACCGGCTCCGCAGCTCCACCGGATCGACGAGGGTGTAGGAAACGCCTCCCTGGGCCACCTGCATCCGGACACCTCCTCCGGAGACAGTGGGCACCGGAGGGCGGTGTGTCCGGTCCCGGCCTGGCGCCCGGCCGTCCCGGTCAGTCGCCGGAGAGGATGCGCAGGGGCCGGAGCTCGGCCGCCTCGCCGCCCTCGCCCTCGTCCCCGCCGAAGAAGTCGTCGGTCCCCACCATCCGCTCGAGGCCGTAGAGCTCCCGGAGCTTGGGGTCGAGGAGGTGGGTGGGCCGGACGTTGCCGATCGCCGCCAGGAGGTTGCCCTTCACGTTGGGGTTCTCGGCGTGGAGGGTGGCGATCAGGCCCTTCACCTTCTTCCGGTGGTGGTGCTCCTGCGAGCTGCAGAGGTTGCAGGGGATCACCGGGAACCCCTGCTCCCGGGCGAACGCGGCGATGTCCTCCTCGGCGCAGTAGACCAGGGGCCGGATCACCGTGTTCCGGCCGTCGTCGGAGCGAAGCCGGGGCGGCATCGCCTTGAGCTGCCCGGAGTAGAGCAGGTTGAGGAGCAGGGTCTCGATCACGTCGTCCCGGTGGTGGCCGAGGGCGATCTTGGTCGCGCCCAGCTCCACCGCCGTGTCGTAGAGGATGCCGCGGCGGAGCCGCGAGCAGAGGGGGCAGTAGGTCTTCCCCTCGGGGATCTTCTCCCGGACGATCTTGTAGGTGTCCCGCTCGACGATCCGGTGCTCGACCCCCTCGCGCTCGAAGTACTCGCGGATCAGGTGCGACGGGAAGCCCGGCTGCTTCTGGTCGAGGTGCACCGCGACGATCGAGAAGTCGAAGGAGACCCGCTCCTGCACCTTGCGGAGGAGGTGCAACATCGCGAAGGAGTCCTTGCCGCCGGAGATACAGGCCATCACCCGGTCGCCGGGGGCGATCAGGTCGAAGTCCTTCGAGGCACGGGCCACCTGGTTCAGCAGCGACTTCTCGAGACGGCTCATCGATACACCCAAATAATTCGAGACAAGAGATGGATCCGGCGGACCGGCGGCCAGCGGGCCCGAAACCTAGCAACGGCGGCGGGGTGACCTCAAGCCGGCGACGGGGCCGCCGCCGGGGCGGCGAGGGCCCGGGAGAGCGCCGCGAACTCCGGCACGGAGAGGGTCTCCGCCCGCCGCCCGGGATCGATCCCGGCGGCGGCGAACGCCGCGGCGAGCCGCTCCGGCTCGGCCAGCCGCGCCGACTTGAGGGCGTTCCCCAGGGTCTTCCGCCGCTGGGCGAAGGCGCCCTTCACCACCCGCCGGAAGGTCGCCTCGTCGCCGGGATCGGCCACCGGGGCGGCGCGGAACTCGAGGCGCACCACCGCGCTCTCCACCTCCGGCGGTGGGGTGAAGGCGCCGGCGGGCACGTGGTGGGGGACATCGACGTCGGCGTGGAGCTGGAGGAGCACGGAGAGGATCCCGTAGTCCTTCCCGCCGGGATCGGCGGCGATCCGCTCGGTCACCTCCCGCTGGAGGAGGAACACCGCCCGCCGCACGTGGGCCCGGGCCTCCTCGACGTGGAAGAGGATCTCCGTGGAGAGGTGGTACGGGAGGTTGCCCACCACCACCAACGGCCCGTCCGCCTGCGCCGCGAGGGCGGCGAGGTCGATGGTGGCGGCGTTGTCCTCCCGCACCACCACGTCGAGGCCGAAAAGCTCCCGCTTGAGCACCGGGACCAGGTCCCGATCCCGCTCCACGGCGACGACGTGGGCGCCGGTGGCGGCGAGGTGCCGGGTGAGGTGGCCCAAGCCGCCGCCCAGCTCGACCACCGTCTCCCCGGGGGCGAGGCGGGCGGCGGCGGCGATGGCGGCGAGGTGGTGCTCGTCGCCCAGGAAGTTCTGGCCCCAGGCCTTCTTCGGCCGGAGGCCGTGGCGGCGGAGGATCGCCCGCGGCGAGTCGGCGGTCATTCGAGTCTCCAGCCGGGATCGGCGGTGAGGGCGAGTCCCGACGGGCCGGTCCCCCGCCGGAAGGCGTGGTAGCCGGCGACGCCGATCATCGCGCCGTTGTCGGTACAGAGCCGCTTCTCCGGGACGTGGACGTCGATCCCGTCCTCGATCCCCCGCTCCACCGCCAGCGCCCGGAGCCGGGAGTTGGCGGCGACGCCGCCGCAGAGCACCAGCCGGGGCAGCCCCGCCCGCCGGGCGGCCTTGAGCGCCTTCTTGGTGAGGACGTCGGCGATCGCCTCCTGCACGCTGGAGCAGAGATCGGCGAGGGCCTGGCCCTCGGGCCGGCCGTGGTCGCGCACGTGGTACATCACCGCGGTCTTCAGGCCGGAGAAGGAGAAGTCGAGGGAGTCGCGCTTGGTGAGGCCCCGGGGAAAGCGGATCGCCTTCGGGTCGCCGCCGGCGGCGAGCCGGTCGATGATCACGCCGCCGGGGTACGGGAGGCCGAGGAGCTTGGCCACCTTGTCGAAGGCCTCGCCGGCGGCGTCGTCGCGGGTCGCGCCGAGGAGCCGGTAGCGGCCGTACTCCTCCACCGCGTAGAGGCTGGTGTGGCCGCCCGAGACCACCAGGCCGAGGAACGGCGGGGCCGGCGGGTTCTCCCCCAGGCCCACGGCCAGGAGGTGGCCCTCGAGGTGGTTGACGCCGACGATCGGCTTGCCGGCGGCGAGGGCCAGGCTCTTGCCGACCATCACGCCGACCAGCAGTGCGCCGATCAGCCCCGGCCCACTGGTGACGGCGATCCCGTCGATGTCGGCGAGGGTCACGCCGGCCCGGGTGAGGGCCTCGTCGACCACCGGCATCACCTTCACCACGTGATTCCGCGAGGCCAGTTCGGGGACCACGCCGCCCCAACGGCGGTGGATCTCGATCTGGGTGGAGACGACGTCGGACAGCGGCTCCCGTCCGTCGCGCACGACGGCGGCCGCCGTCTCGTCGCAGGAGCTTTCCAGCGCGAGTACGAGCATGCCGCCTTATAACACCCGACCCGCCGGCTACTTCTTCAGTTCGTCGATCCAGTGGCGGTACTCGGCCGCGTCGGGCGAGGCGGGGTCGAGGGCGAGCGCCCGCTCGTACGCCTTCACCGCCTCCGCGCGATCGGGCTGCATCTGGCTCTGGAGCGCGACGGCCCGGAGGCCGTGGGAGCGGGCCCGGTTGGCGTCGAGGGCGATCGCCTTGTCGGCCGCCTCGAGGGCGCCGGGGAAGTCGGCGAGATCGAGCAGCGCCGCGGCGAGGCCCTCGTAGGCCTCGGCGGTGGGCCGGATCGAGAGGGCGTTCTGGTATTCGGCCAGCGCTACCCGGGGAGCGCCGGCGTCGAGGCTCCGCTGCGCCGCCACCAGCGCGTTCCGGTAGGCCTCGGGA
>JAEZJH010000169.1 GCA_023436385.1 Pseudomonadota bacterium | reverse complement strand
GACCATCGCCGCGGCGATCGCCTCGTCGTCCTCGGCGGTGCGGGCGGCCGGCGACTCGGCGAACACGGCCACCTCCGGCCTCGACGCGGGGCCGGGCGACCGCGCCACCGGCGGCATCGGCCCCGGGCTCGGCTCCTCCATCGTCGGAAACGGCAGCGGGCCCGCCGACGGCTCCGCGAACACCCCGGGGTCCGACGGCTCGAGCCGGATCACGTCCGAGTCCTCGAACGGCACCTCCGTCGGATCGAACTCCTCCTCGAACTCCGGCCCGTTCGACGCGGAGAGCATGTAGACGTCCGCCAGCTCGGCCAGCTCGGGGAGGTGCGGCGCCTCCTCCCGAAGCCGCTCGTAGGCCGGACGGCCGCGCTCGATCAGGCCGCGCTTCGCGCAGATCCGGCAGACCGTGCCCAGCTCCGCCCAGGCGGCCATCTGGTTCCCGCCGGCGGCGAACAAGGTCGACGCACGCTCGTGAGCCTCGATGCAGTCCGGGTCGAGCTCGAGGACGCGGCGGAGGTGGTCGAACGCCTTGTCGCGGAGCCCGTACTTCACGTAGACGTCCGTCTCCGCGATCAACCGCTCGATCGCCTGGGCGGGCGTCTCGTCCGCCGGAGGCGCCGGCACCAACGGGACCGG
The DNA here is from genome assembly GCA_023436385.1 of Pseudomonadota bacterium. Lineage (GTDB taxonomy): Bacteria > Myxococcota > Myxococcia > Myxococcales > Vulgatibacteraceae > JAEZJH01. Next base: position 3,020 of record JAEZJH010000169.1, on the reverse strand, counting down.
CACCGCCCCGCGCCGCGGCGCGCCGCCGGCCGGCTGGAGCGCGATCCGGCCGATCGGCATCGCCGTCCACGCCTCGCGGGCCGGGGGCGGAGGGGGAGCCGAGGCCACCGGCACCCGCGTGTCGAGCGCGGCGAGGGCGTCGGCGTCGTCCGGGGCGATCCGGAGCACCTTCTGCCAGACCAGCCGCGCCTCGTCCGGCCGGTGGTCCTGCTGGTGGACCCGGGCCAGCTCCTTGAAGACCGCCGAGGCCTTGGTCGCCTGGCCGAGGTCGAGGAAGGTCTTCCCGAGCAGCTCGAGGGTCTCCACGTGCCGCGGGTCGACGGTGAAGAGGGCCTGGAGCTTCGCCAGGCCGCGCTTCTGGTCGTTTCGGGCCAGGTAGAGGTTCGCCAGCTCCCGGGTGAGGGCGAGGTCCTTCGGGTCGAGGTGGATGATCCGCTCGCCGACCCGGAGAAAGTCCTCCGCCCGGCCCTGGGCCTTGAGCGTCTCCGCGACCCGCCGGAACTCCTGCACCGCCTCGGCGTTCCGGCCCTCCTTGGCGAACAGCTCCGCCAGGTCGACGCGTCCGTTGAGGTGGTCGGGGGCGAGGTCGACGATCCGCCGCAGCGTCTCGATCGCCGCCGCGTGGTTCCCGGACTTCTCCTGGTTCTTCGCCACCAGCTGGTACTGGGCCAGCGCGTCCTGCATCAGGCCGAGCTGCTGGTACAGCTCCGCGAGCTTGAGGTTGACGTCCACCAGCCCGGCGTCGAGCTTCAGGACCTGCTTGTAGACCGCCACCGCCTTCAGGAAGAAGCCGTCGTTCGAATACGTCTCCGCCACCTGGAGGAGCGTCGCCGCGGCGGTCGCGGCGTCTCCCTTTTTCTGCTGGAGCTCGCCGACCTTGAGGAGGACGCGGACGTCCTTCGGGTCCTCCCGGAGGATCTTTCCGTACTCGGCGATGGCGCGGTCGAGGTGGCCCTTCTGGACGTGGCGCGTGGCGACCTGGATGATCTTGTTCTTGTCCATCGTCGCTCGGCGTCCGTCCCCCGGCGCCGCCCGGCGCCGGCGCAAGGTCCCCGCCCGGCGGGGCCCGGTGGCCGCGCCGCCACCGCCGGTTCCCGAAAACGCCCGATGCTTCGGCAGGTTAGACGGGGCCAGGCCGGTCGCGGAGCAAGAGCCCAGCGTAGGCGAACGACCGGGGTCCGTCAACTTCCCAACCGGCCGGTTTGCGCCCTGTTTCCGGCCTCTTCCGCCTTGGGGGAGGCGCCTGGACGCTGCTATCGCACCGCCTCGAAGCCGCGCTTCGGGTGCTCGCCCTGGATGCGCTCGACGATGCGGGTGTCGTACTTGCCCTCCACGAACTCCGGCCAGGCCAGCACCTGCCGATGGAAGGCGATGTTGGTCTTGATCCCCTCGACCACGATCTCCGAGAGCGCGCCCCGGGCCCGGGCCAGCGCCTCGCGGCGGTCCGCCCCGGTGACGATCAGCTTCGCCACCAGCGAGTCGTAGTGCGGGAGCACCCGGTACTGCTCGTAGGCCGCCGAGTCGAAGCGGATCCCGATCCCGCCGGGGACGTGGAGCGCGGTGATCTGCCCGGGCGAGGGCGCGAAGGTCACCGGGTCCTCGGCGTTGATCCGGAACTCGATGGCGTGCCCGTGGATGCGCACGTCGCGCTGGTCGAACCAGAGCTTCTCGCCGGCGGCGAGCCGGATCTGGGCCTTCACCAGGTCGACGCCCGTCACCTGCTCCGTCACCGGGTGCTCGACCTGCACCCGGGTGTTCATCTCCATAAAGTAGAAGTGGTTGTGCTCGTCGAGGAGGAACTCGATGGTGCCCAGGCTGTTGTAGCGGATGCGCTTCATCGCCTCGACCGCCACCCGGCCCATGGTGGCCCGGAGGTCGGGGTCGAGGGCCGCCGAGGGCGCCTCCTCGATCATCTTCTGGTGCCGCCGCTGCACCGAGCACTCGCGCTCGCCCAGGTGCACCACGTTGCCGTGCTCGTCGGCGACGATCTGCAGCTCGATGTGTCGCGGCTTCTCGACGTAGCGCTCGATGTACATCGCGCCGTCGGAGAAGGCGGCCAGCGCCTCCGCCGAGGCGGTGTTGAACGCCCCCGCCACCAGCTCCGGCTCGCGGACGATCTTCATCCCGCGCCCGCCGCCGCCCGAGGCCGCCTTGAGGATCACCGGGAAGCCGATCTTCCGGGCGTACTCCTCCGCCTCCTGGGCGTCCTGCAGCGTGTGCGGGCAGCCGGGGAGGAGCGGGAGCCCGGCCTCCGCCGCCGCCTCGCGGGCCCGGCCCTTGTTCCCCATCAGCCGGAGCATCTCCGGGCGGGGACCGATCCAGGCGATCCCGCAGCGCTGGACCACGTCCGCGAACGCGGCGTTCTCCGAGAGGAAGCCGTAGCCGGGGTGGATCGCGTCCGCGCCGGTGATCTCCGCGGCGGAGAGCACCGCCGGGACGTTGAGGTAACTCTCCCGGGCCGGCGGCGGCCCGATGCAGATCGCCTCGTCGGCGAAGCGCACGTGGAGGGCGTCGCGGTCGGCGGTGGAGTGCACCGCCACCGAGGCGATCCCCAACTCCCGGCAGGCGCGGATGATCCGCAGGGCGATCTCGCCGCGGTTGGCGATCAGGATCTTCTGGAACATGGGTCCCCCATGGATGCGGCGGCGGCCCGGAGCCGGCGCACACGTCTGGCGCGCCCGGCGTCGAACCGAACCGGCCGGGTGCGCGCTACGCGGGCTCGATGCGGAACAGCGGCTCGCCGAACTCCACCGGCTGGCCGTTCTGCGCGAAGCACTCGGCGACGCGCCCGGAGACCTCGGCCTCGATCTCGTTCATCAGCTTCATCGCCTCGACGATGCAGAGCGTCTGGCCCTTGCGGACCGGCTGCCCCACCTCGACGAAGAACGGCGCCTCGGGAGAGGCGGCGCGGTAGAAGGTGCCGACGAACGGCGAGGTTACCAACACCCCCGGCTGCTCGTGGGGCGCGGGGGCCGCGGCGGCGAGGGCCGCCGTCGCGGGCATGGGAGCGGTCGAGACGG
>JAEZJH010000045.1 GCA_023436385.1 Pseudomonadota bacterium | reverse complement strand
GTGCTGCCCTGCGGCGCGACCGCAGGTGCTGCTGACGTTCGGGCCCGTCGTCTCCGCACCACCCGTTTGCCGGCGGATCGGGGCCCTTTCGGTGGCAGACTGGCTAAGGACACTCCGGCGGAAGCGTCACGCCGAGCACATCCACCCGGTAGCGGATGGTCATCCTGTCGTCCCGCATCCTCTCGCCCATCTCGCGCCTCGCTTCGTCCAGCTCGGCGGCGAGCTTCATCCGGCGCTTGCGCTCGTCGTTGAACGCGTCGCGCCAGAAGCACACATGGTGCACGGTCCCCTCACCCTCGACGGGCTTGCGGCAGTGCGGGCAAATGTTCGGCTTGGTCTCGTCCATCGGTCATCAGGCCCTCATGAAAACGAGACCGCCGCCGGCCCTGGTCGAGAGGGCCGGCGGCGGCTCGCGCCCACGCGCTGGAGGAGGCAGGAGTGGCGTGCTCCCGGCTGGCCACGGCGACCAGCGTAGCCAGGATGCCCCCTCCGACCGCGCCCGTCCCGTGACATCGGCTGCCATTAGGTGACCGACCTCGGCCCCGCGAGCGGCGAGGAGCGGAACCAGGCGTCGATCTCGGAGGCCATCGCCCGGATCGCGCAGCCCGGGCCGAGTTGGGAGACGGGCATCCCGCGGTCGATCAGTCGGTAGACGTGGCGCACGGAGCACTGCAGGTACGAGGCGATCGCCCCCACCCCGACCAGCCACGGCTCAGTTGCGACGGCCGCGGCAGGGAGGGCGTCGACGTCGAGGACCCTGGCGACTCGCTGGGAGAGAAGGGCTCCGCGCCACGTCCTCGCGTGGGCGACCAGGGCGCGCCGGCAGAGGCCGGCCGGCGGTTCGAAGGCGAACCCCCAACGCGCGAGGTAGGGCCCCCGCCCGTCCTCGGGCTCCGGGTCGGCGATGGCCCGCGGGCTCAGCCCCAGGCCCAGGGCGAGGAGCAACGGGCCGCGCCACGCCTGCGGCACGGTCGCCTCGAGCGAGGCCAGGAGGACGCGGCAGGTGCCCTCGTGGTCGTACGTCGCGATCGCCCTCGAGCCGAACGGCAGGTCGAGCCGACCGGTGGGGGACTGCAGGCCCCGGGGCTGCAGGTACCCCAGGAGGTCCTTCGCCGCCTGCTCCTCCGCAGAGAGACCGCGGGAGGTGCCCGTCCCCGGCCGGTCCTCGTAGACCCGGAGCCGGAGGCCGGCCTCGGCGTCGGACGAGGAGAGGCCCGCCACGCCGCCGTCGAGTGTATTCGTCACCGCCTCGCCCTCCTCGCCCCGGGCCGCCGCCGGCGCGTGCTCCTCGGCTGGGCCGGGCACCGGATGCACCGCCCGGGACCGGAGTGGACCTCCGCGTACCGCGACCGCTCCCGGCACGGCAGGCCGCAGGGCGCATCGTGCTGGTCGTAGAGCCAGATCACGTTGCCATCGCCGAACCGCACCTGCCGGAGGCGGATAGGCACGCCGCACCGGCGGCAGGGCCGCGGCGCCAGCGCCGCGCCCGTGGGGACCCCGGCGTTCACGCGGACACCGCCCGGGCCTGGGGACCGAGCCGCTCGAGCATGATCCGACGGACCTCCTCCCTCATCGCCTGGCCGCCGGCGACCTGGCACTTCCGCCGGAGGCGCTGTTCCGCCTCGGCCTCGACCGCCTCGCGTCCCTCCGGCGGCAGGTCGAGGTAGGCCAGGTCGGCGGTGCAGTCGGCCTCCCGCTTGGCCTGGTCCTCGGCCGACTCCGGCTCGCGCATCGCCGGGTCCCAGGCCGCGCGGATCGGGTCGACGCGCCGGACGCCACCGCGGACCGGATCCGCAGGGCTGGCCCTCGCCTTGGCCACGCCGGAGGCGAACCTGGCGCGCCGGAACAGGATCTCGGGGTCGAATTGGACGGTGTCACGTTCCCACGGCCGCGAGCCGCACCAGCGCAGGTAGGCCAGCACATCGGCCTCGGTTGCGCCCTGGGTCAGCCGGGCCCGCAGGTTGTCCCAGGAGGCGGGCGCCGGGTAGTCCGGGCCCCCGAGCTCGACGACGAGCTTCCGCGCAGCGTCGACGGCTGGGTGCGGTGGCCGGGCCTTGGCCTTCCCGGCGCCCTTCCGCGGCGGCTTGGGAGCCGCCGGGGGAGCGGCGTTCGCCTGGGGCGGGCCCTGCCCATCGCCGCCCCCCGCGCCAGCGGGGGGCATGGGGGGAGATTCTGAATTGGCACAGCTAGGTACGGTTAGGCTAGGAGTGACGGCCCGTGATTCATTGTGACGAGGCGTGACGGGCTGTGACACGCCGTCGGGTTCCGTGATGGCGTGTGTCGCCGCCGCCTTGGCGGCTTTCCGCTCCCGGTACGCCGCTGCCCGGGCCGCGTCCGACTGCGGCCTCTCCTGGGCTGGGACGAAGTTCGGGGCGACGAGTTCGGTGCCCTCGACGACGACGGTCCCATCCGCAAGGAGCGCCGCCAGTCCCGGCTCGACAACCTCCACCGGCAGCTGGATCAGGCCGGCGATCCCGGCCGCCGCTCCCTCGAGGCCGCGGTTCCCGAGGCTCAGGCGACCGCCGCGGTCGAGCTTTCTCATGAGCAGTGGCCAAACGGCGCGGCCCTGCCATGGCAAGCTGCACCAGTCGATGGTGTCCCGGGTGTAGAGCTTGACGTACCGCTCGTTCTCCCAATCCAGGCTCACGCCGCTCCCTCCGTGACCACGTCGGCGGCCTCGGTCACCACCACCTCGACGCCGGCGCGCCGCTCCCGGGTCGCCCATTCCTTGGTCGCCGCCACACCCACGACCTGGGCGTCGTCCGACCAGGCGATCCCGGTCAGCGCGTCGAGGACGGGACGCTGGAGCTTGTCCAGGTCGCCGCTCCGCTTCTTCAGCGGCCAGGGCTCGGCCCGCGCCCGCGGCGTCCCGTCCCGCCGCACCGACGACGGGGGCCGCGGGAGCCGGAAGGTCAGCGACACCACGACGGCTCCGGAGAACGGCCGGAGCGCCGCCCTCCGCGCCGCGGCGACGGCCTCCAGGTGGACACGCCGCTCCCACGCAGCGGTCCGGGGATCGTCGTTGTGGGTGACGATCCGGCCGGTCCGCTTGTTGAGCCAGGACCGCATCGACCCCTTGGTCTTCGGGATCCCCTCCACGTCGAACGCCAGCCGCACGGGCCACCTCCCCCTACGCCGCCTTGTAGACCCCGACCTGCACCCGCTTCAGCTTCCCGACCTGGGCCAGGCGAGCCAGGGCGTCGTAGGACGCGCGCTTGGTGATCCCCACGCGCTCAGCCACGTCAGCGGCGGTGGCCTCGCCCACCGCCTTCACGGCCGCCACGACGCGGGCGGAGAGGTCGCCGTAGACCGGGGGCTTCTGGCCCGGCTTCTTCGCCGCCGGCGCCTCGAGTGCCTTCGGCCCGTGGCAGTCCTCGCAGACCTCGTCGGGTCGGTCGCACTCGTAGACCTGGCCCTTCGGCGCTCCGGGCCAGCCGGTGCAGGTGCGGCGGCGCGGTTCGATCGCGTCCGCGACCTTCGCCCCGCTCCCCGCCGCAACCTGGCGGGCCTGGCGCGCGAGGTCCTCGATCGCGCCCGCGAGCTCCACCGCCCGCTGGGCGAGGTCGGCGCGCTTCCGCTGCAGGTTGGCCTCGCGCTCGTCGAGGGTGGCGATCTCCCCAAGGACCTTGGTCAGTTCCTCGGCCGGATGCGCCTGGGTCTCCGCCTTCGTCGTTTCTTCCATCGCCGTGTCCTCCTCCGGCGCCTCTGCGAGCGCCGCGTCCTCGTCTCCGTTCTCGAGGGCGGTGGTGGAGCAGCAGCCCCGCTCCTCCTCGCCCTCCTCCGCCGGCTCCGGCTCGGGCGCCGCGGCTCCCTCCTCCAGCTCATCGACCACCAGGAGGTCGCACCCGAGCCCGTGGAGTTCGTCGACCTGGTCGCCGCCGGCCTCCACCACCTCCTCGACCGCCGCCGCCGCCGGCGCCGGCTCGGCCGGCCTCTCGATGGCGTCCTCCCGGGCCTCCAGCTCCGGCCGGGCCGGCTCCACCACCAGGTGGCGGGTCGGCACCGGAGGGACCGGGGCCACCGCCGGCCGGTCCAGCGCCGCCGCCCGGGCCGCGTCGCGTGCCTCGAGTTCGCGCTGGTAGGCCGCGCACTCTTCGGGGGAGAAGTGGCGAACCCGGCTCGCGAGGTTCGCGCGCATCTGGGCGAAGGGGCCCATGCCGGCCCGGTAGCGGACCTGGAGAACCCGGGAGATCCCGACGCCCGGGTGCTTCACCTCCTCGACCACCTCCTGTGGCGTCCTCCCCTCCCGCAGCAGGGCGAGGACGCGCTCCTCGAGGGCCTGGGGCAGCTTCGCGAAGGGGTTGCTCACGCCGCCCTCCATGCCGGGTTCCCTCGCCGCTCCACCTCGCCGCCGCCGAGGTGCGGCCGGGCCGTGGTCGACGGCGCCGAGCCGGCGAGTTCGCAGGAGCTGCAGGTCCAGGACGTCTGGTTGCGCCGCGCCGCCCGGGCCAGGCACGCCGCGTAGCGCTCGCAGGCGTAGGCGCGGTCCGGGATCGCCGGCTCGGCCTTGGGCAGCACGAGCCGCTTGGGCGGGCCGGAAGGCACCCGCATCGGCCTCATCTGCAGGGACCAGCCGAGAGGGACCGAGAGCGACGCGGGCCGCCGCTCCAGCCCCGGCCGGCACCGCTCGCACCACGGCTGGCCCCGCAGCGCCGTCTGCACGCAGTCCCCGACGCAGCAGGTCCGCCGGTACGTGATCCCCAGCGCCCGCGCCCAGGCCCGCCGCACCAGCTCGGCCTCGGGGATCCCGGTGGAGCGGCTGACGAAGTCGGCGAGCGCCCAGGCCAGCTCCACGTGCCGGGCCCGGAGGGCGCCGATCACCTCCCGGTAACCGCGGGCGGTCCACGAGAGCGGCCTCACGGGATCCTCCGGAGGACGCGCCGCTTCCGGGCCCTCTGCTGTCGGTCCCGGCGATAGAGTAGCCACAGCTGGAGCCAGGCGAGGCCGACCAGGCAAGCGCCGAAAAGAGCCGCCGCGCCGACGGCGGCGAGGACGCGGGCGAGGGGGCTCATCAGAGGGTGCCTCCCCGGGCGTCGGCGATCGCGTCCAGCAGGCTGATCGCGCGATCGCGCATGCTCTCCCACTTCCAGCGGGTGTTCGTAGGCGACTCCTGCACCTTCTGCTCCAGGTACTGGATGAGGTCGGCGCACTCCTCCGCGGCGTCCCTGGCGGCGTCGCGGCCGTTCCCGGCCTGGAGGCTGGTGCCGTACTTGGCCCGGCCCAGCTCGTCGCGCCGCCGCAGGAAGGCGCAGATCTCGTTGGCGTGGGAGAGCGCCCAGTCATCGTGGAAGGAGACGACGGCCCGAATCGCCGACTCGACCACGGGCTCCCTCTGGTTGGGGATCGGGGCAGGCTGGTCGCTCACCGGCTCACCCACGCCGCCCAGAGGACGAGCGTCACGAACGCCGCGACGGCCAGGCCGTAGGCGATCCCGTGGGACCGGCCCTTCCGCCATCCGGCGCGGAACGCGTCCCGGCTCGCCTCCTCGATCTCCCGGGCGACAATCAGCGCCCGCCGCTCCCGAACCTCTGCCTTTCGCATCTCCCCTCCTCCCATCCATCGCCGGCGGCGTTCAGCGCCGGAACGCCGTGCGCGCAACGGCAGGACCGCCTGAATGACTTTCCACGTCGCGTGCGTCTCTATTTCGGGGCGCTCCCTTGCCCCGATTCGCCCAACCGTCGGCGGCGAGAGCGCGCCGACCTGGAGGCATCGCAGATGCCGATTGGAACCACGGTGAAGACCGGAGACACCGTCCCGGAGAGCGGCAACTACGCGTGGCAGAAGTACGTCGACGGCACCGTCACCCCGTCCCCGACGGCCGACGAGCGGAACGAGGCGATGGTCCGCGGCAGGACCGTCCCCCCGGTCCGCTCCTGCAACAAGGCTGCGTACTGGAAGCTGACGCGCCTGTCGTAGGCGGGCGGATTCGCAGCAAGCCCGGTGGAGGGGAGCGCTCCTTGGCTCTCCTCCGCCGGATCGCCGGTCGCAACCGTTGCCGATACCGTTGCTCATGGAGACTCGTCGGGAATCGGCGCAGCCGACCGCCGGGGTCGGCCGCACCAGTGCCACTACTTGGCGAGGGCGCCCGGCGGCACCAGGTGGATGGTGGTCCCGTCGGCGCCGACGAAGGTCAGGTCGCCGCACTCGCCCACGAGCACCGCGCCGCGGCCCGCCTGGAACTGCAGCTCACCGACGTACCCGCCGCCCGTCGGCGTGCCGTACCGCAGAGCGCGCACCTGGATGCCCTTGCCGAGGTCGATGCTGCCGCTGATCTGCTCTTCCATTGCCCCTTACTCCTCGCCGCTCCCGGCGGCCGTTGTGCTGCGGGAAAGTGCCGCCCTGCCGGCGGCGGTGAGCCAGAGCGCCCTGGCGACCATCCGCCGGCGCTCCACCAGACCCTTCACCTCGAGCCGATCGAGCAGCTGCGCGGCGCGGACGACGGAGATCTCGAGCTCGGCGGCGAGCTCGCGGACGGTGGGCGGAAAGCCGTGCTTCGCGGAGAGGCGGGCGATCGCCTGGAGCAGATCGAGCTGGCGGGTCGTCGGGACGACACCATCCGGCTTCGCTCCTGATAGGCTCACCCGCTGGCGCCTCGAGGCGCCTGGGGAGGAAACATGCCAAGCGGATGGAAGGAGGCCGCCCGGATCCCGGGTGCGCAGCACTGGCTGTCCACGGCGCTCCGGGCCATCGGCGGCCTCGGCCTTGTGGCCGGCGTCGTCCTGGTGTTCGTCCTGCCGATGCCGCTCGGACCGATCGCCCTGATGGCCGGCCTCATCGACCTGGTCGTGCTGCTCGGGCTCGCGCTGGCGCTGGACCTCGCCGTCTGGACGGTCCGCGCCCGGAAGCTGGGCGAGGAGGAAGCCTACCTCCGCCGGCAGGACCTCCGGCACCGGCTTGAGCGCATCGAGGCGGCCCTCGCCGGCGACGACCAGCGGAAGGTCGGATAGGTCGGCGCGAGGGGCCCGCGCCTTGGCCGGGCCATCGTCGGACAACGAGGCGCCCACCCTGGCGCCGGGAGCGACCACATGAAGCGCCTGCTGCTCGCGATCGCCACCGTCGCTGTCGCCGCCGGGTGCTCGCCCTACGTTGCGCAGTACCACTACCGGGTCGGCGTCGACATGCCGACCACCGCGGAGGCGGCCGCGTGCCAGCGCGAGTGCATGGCGCTCTTCGGCGCCTGCCCGCAGGCCATCGGCGCTGCTCCGGTCATTCCGGTCGTCGGACCGCACTCCCTCGCGTACGGCTGCCCCGGCCTGGTGACCGACTGCATGCTGACCTGCCCCGGCGCACAGCTGGCCGCCGACGGTCCGGCGCTGATCCCGACGATCGTCGACCCGGTCGAGGAGAATCGCCGGAAGCGCCTGCCCCGCGACCTTCGGGAGGAGCGCTACGGCTCCCGCACTGCCGGGGCCGGCACAGGCGGGCGATAGCGCCGCTTCTGCTCTCCGGGAGACACATTCGCCCGCTCCGGGAAGTGGCGGCTGAAGGGTTTCCGGGCTCACCGTCGTCTCTCTACGCAGCGGTGGCGCGTCGGTGCGACGCGCGAGCCTTGGCAAGGAGCACGGACGGGTCGACCCCCAGTCCACGGG
>JAEZJH010000025.1 GCA_023436385.1 Pseudomonadota bacterium | reverse complement strand
GGATGACCGACGAGAGCTGGGGCGGCGGAAACCCGCCGATGAACGGGAACGGCGCCGCCGAACCCGACCTGCGCCACCGGATCGGCGACGTGGCCCACGAGGCGGGCGCGCAGCTCGAGCACGCCCGGGTGCTCCTCGACGACTTCAACCAGCGGGCGCTGGCGTTCATCCGCGAGCGGCCGGGGACCGCGCTCCTCGGCGCCCTGGCGCTGGGCTTCCTGGTGGGCAAGCTCGCCTCGAGGAGCGGCCGGTAGCGGCCGCGGAAAGGGCGCACCGTGGCCGAGGAGATCCGAAACGGCGAGGAGCGGCGGCTGGGCGAGATCGCCGCGGAGCTGGGGACCAACGCGCGGGAGCTGTACGAGCGCCTCGATCTCTCGCGGGAGCTCGAGAGCCATCCCTACCGCACCCTCGCCCTGGCGGCGGCGGCCGGCTACGTCCTGGGCGGCGGGCTGTTCACGCCGCTCACCGGGCACCTGGTGCGGGTGGGCCTCCGGCTGGCGCTCCTCCCCATGGCCCAGGCGGCGTTCCTGGGCGGGAGGGGCGAGGTCGAGGCCTACGGCCCGTAGGAGACCTCGAGGAGCTTGCCCCAGAGTTCGTCGCGGCCCATTCCGTCGGTCGACGAGAAGCCGAGGAGCGACCGGGGCGGCTGGCCCAGCTTGGTCTCGATCCGGCGGAGCTGCATCGCCCGCTGGGCCTTCGAGAGCTTGTCCATCTTGGTGGCCACCAGGATCGCCCGCCGGCCCGCCTCGGCGAGCCAGCCCAGCATCTCGAGGTCGTCCTCGGTGGGGCCGACCTTGCCGTCGACGATCAGCACCACCGCCTTCAGCTCCTCCCGCTCCCGGAGGTAGGTCTCGATCATCCGGACCCAGCTCGCCCGCTCTGCCTTGGAGACCTTGGCGAAGCCGTAGCCCGGCAGATCGCAGAAGCGGACCTGCTGCTCCGTCGCCGCCCGCTCCAGCGTCACGGTGAAGAAGTTGAGGAGCCGGGTGCGGCCGGGCGTCTTCGAGACCCGGGCCAGGCCCTGCCGGCGCACCAGCTCGTTCAGCATCGAGGACTTGCCCACGTTCGACCGGCCGGCGAAGGCGATCTCCGGGAGGCCGTCGTCGGGCCAGCCGTCGGGCGTGGTGGCGCTCTTGTCGAAGTCGGCGGCGACGACTCTCATCGGCGACCTCCGCCGGCCTTCGCCGGGGCCTCGAGCTTCGTGCCCGCCGGGGGGGCCTTGCGGGCCTCCCGGTCGGCCTTGCCGTGCTCGAGGAGCGCCACCTTGGCCGCGAAGTCGAAGGGCAGGAGCGCGGGGCTCGTCGAGGTGTGGCAGGCCCGGCACTCCTTCTCCCCGGGGACGACCAGCCCCACCGCCCGGGACAGCTCGGCGTCGCGCATCACGAAGCCCTTCGCGTAGTGGCCGCCGGCGCCATGGCAGGCCTCGCAGGAGACGCCGGCCTGCTTCGCCCCCCGGAGCGGCGCGTGACAGGCCCGGCAGGCCTTCTCGTCCGCCCGGGGCCCCAGGCCCCGCTCGGCCTTGGCGTGGGGTCCCTTCTCCCAGACGGCCACGGCCGCGGGGTGGCACTTCCGGCAGGTGTCGACACCCACCGGATCCGCCGCGCCCGCCGGGCCGGCGGCGAGGAGGAGGGTGGCGAGGAGCGGGGGACGGAGCGAGGAGAACACGGGGTGCGGACGCATCGAAACCAGGACCGATCGTGGGTGCGGGTCCGTCCTGGACGGGCCCCGGGCCCCACGGCGAGAGGGCGGAGCGGGCGGAAACACCCGGATTTCACCTTCCGCGCTACCATGGCCGCGGAAACCGGGCAAGGGCGCCGGGCCGAAGGCCGCTGCCTGAGGAGGAGTTCGTGCGGATCGTCGGGCTGACCGGAGGGATCGCCTCGGGAAAGAGCACCGTCGCCCGGATGCTGGCGGAGCGGGGCGTGCCGGTGATCGACGCGGACGCGATCGCCCGGGAGGTGGTCGAGCCGGGAATGCCGGCGCTCGCCGCGATTGCCGCCCGTTGGCCGGAGGTGGTCCGGGACGGGGTGCTCGATCGCCAGGCGCTGGGCGCGGTGGTCTTCCGCGATCCCGCCGAGCGCGCGGCCCTCGAGGCGATCGTCCACCCGGCGATCCGGGCGGAGGTGGAGAAGCGGCTCGAGGCCCTGCGGGCCTGCGGCGAGCCGATCGCCGTCTACGAGGCGGCGCTCTTGGTCGAGGCCGGGCTCGATGAGGAGATGGACGCGCTGGTGGTCGTCGCCCTGCCGGAGGAGGAACAGCTGCGGCGCGTCGTCGCCCGGGACGGAATTTCGGAGGAGGCGGCCCGGGCCCGGCTGGCGTCGCAGGCGCCGCTTGCGGAGAAGCTCCGGCGGGCGGACTTCGTGATCGACAACAGCGGCGACCGCGCCACGCTCCGCCGGCGGGTGGACGAGGTATGGTCCGCCGTTCGGGCCTGGGCATCGTTGCCCCCCGCGGAGTCCTAGAGCATGGCCGCCACCACCTCCGACCTGCACTTCGTCACCGGCTTCCCCGGCTTCCTCCCGCGCCAGCTGATCCGCGGGATTCTCGCCGCCGACAAGAAGGCCCGGGTCGCGGTCCTGGTCCAGCCCAAGTACACCAAGGAGTTCGAGGGCGAGCTCGCCTCCCTCGAGAAGAAGCAGGCGGCTCGCGTCCAGGCGCTGGTCGGCGACGTGGTCGACATGCACCTCGGGCTCTCCGGCGGCGAGTACCGGAAGCTCGCGGCGTCGGTCACCGAGGTCTACCACCTGGCGGCGGTGGCCAACCCCGCCGCCGATCGGCCCACCCTCGAGCGCGTCAACGTCGACGGGACCAGGAACGTCCTCGAGCTGTGCCGGGAGGCCGCAGCGCTCCGCCGGTTGAACCACGTCTCCACCGTCCACGTCGCCGGCGACCGCCACGGGGTGATCGAGGAGGACGAGCTCGAGGAGGGGCAGCGGTTCCACGACGCCCACGAGGAGACGCGGTTCAAGGCCGAGGTGCTGGTCCGGAAGGCGATGCGGGAGCTGCCGGTGACCGTCTACCGGCCGGCCACGGTGATCGGCGATTCGCGCACCGGGGAGCTCGATCGGTTCGAGGGGCCGCACCTCCACGCCTTCCGCCTGGTCACCTCGCCGCTCCGGGTGCCGCTCCCGCTCCCCGGCGACGGCTCCTATCCGCTCCACGTGGTGCCCGCCGACTTCGTGGTGGCGGCGATCCTCTCCCTCTCCCGGGATCCGCGGGCGAAAGGGAAGACCTTCCACCTCGTCGACCCGAACCCGATGGCGGCGCGGAAGGTCTACGAGTACATCGCCCGCCGGACCAACAAGCGGACGCCGCGGGTGGGCCTGCCCGCCAAGGCCTCGGTGGCGCTGCTCAGGCTCCCGATCCTCGAGAAGCTGGCCCGGCCGCAGCGGACCGCCCTCGAGCACCTCACCGGCGTGGCGATCTACGCCAGCCGGAACACCCTGGAGCTCCTCGAGGGCACCGGGGTCCGCTGCCCGCCGCTCCTCTCGTACCTCGACAAGCTGATCGACCGCGAGCTGGAGCGGGAGCGAAAGCTCCGCGAGGCCCGGGCGGCGGAGAAGCGCGCCGCCGAAGATCCCCTGGCGCCGCCGGCCCCGCCGGCGATCGAGGTGGAGCCCCGGGCGCCGAGGACGTCGCGCCCGCCGGCCCGGTCCGCCGCCGCGAGGCCGTCCCCCGCCGAACCGAAG
>JAEZJH010000548.1 GCA_023436385.1 Pseudomonadota bacterium | reverse complement strand
GCGCTACCTCACCATCACCATCCCGGTGGAGGAGGGGGAGCAGTTCTCCCTGGGCGCGATCGACTTCTCCGGCGATCTCCTCGGCGACAAGGAGGAGTTCTTCCGGCGGCTCTCCGTGCGGGAAGGGGAGATCTTCTCCCGGGCCAAGCTGGGCCGGGACATCCAGGCGATCACCGACCGGTACCACGACGAGGCCTACGCCTTCGTCAACGTCACCCCGCTCACCGCCGTGGACCCGGACAACCGCACCGTCGATCTCACCTTCGACATCCAGAAGGGTCCCAAGGTCCGGTGGGAGCGGATCGAGATCGTCGGCAACGAGAAGACCCGCGACAAGGTGATCCGCCGGGAGCTCCGGGTCTACGAGGGCGAGTGGTACCACGGCACCCGGCTCCGGCAGTCCCGGGCCCGGGTCAACGCCCTGGGCTTCTTCGAGACGGTAGAGTTCACCACCCGCCGCGGCTCCACCGACGATCGGATCGTCGGCGTGGTGGAGGTGAAGGAGCGGCCCACCGGCACCTTCCAGGTGGGCGCGGGCTTCTCGTCGGTGGAGAGCTTCATCGCCACTGCCCAGGTCTCGCAGAACAACCTGCTCGGTTGGGGCCAGTCGGCCTCGCTCTCCGCCCAGATCAGCTCGCTCCGGCAGCTGATCCAGCTCCAGTACGTCGAGCCGTACCTCTTCGACACCGACTGGACCTTCTCCTTCAACTTCTTCAACACCGAGGCCGACTACGGGACCTTCGACCGGATGGCTACCGGCGGGGACATCACCTTCGGCCATCCGCTTCCGGTCGGCTTCACCGAGGAGCTCCGGCTCTTCGTCACCTACACCCTCGAGGACGTGCAGGTGGACCAGACCGGCCTCGATCGCGGGTACCGGCCCCTGGAGAACCAATTCCGGGACGGCCTCACCTCCTCGGTGCGGCTGACGCTGAACTGGGACACCCGCAACAACCGCCTCTTCCCGTCCCAGGGCTTCGTGCAGTCGGCCTCGGTGGAGCGCGCGGATCCGGCGATCGGCTCGGACTTCGACTTCACCCGGTGGACCGGGATCAGCCGCTGGTACTTCGAGCTGCCGTTCCGCTTCGTCTACAAGCTGAACGCCACCATCGGCTACCTGGAGGGCCAGGACCTCCCGGCGTCGGAGAAGTACTACCTGGGCGGGATCAACTCCGTGCGCGGTTACGTGCTCCGCTCGATCTCGCCCAAGCAGGAGTACGCGCCCAGCCCCGATCCCGCGTCCGGCCTGGTGGAGGTGGAGCTGGGCGGCAACAAGCAGCTCGTCTTCAACAACGAGCTGGAGTTCCCGATCGCCGAGCAGGTGGGCATCCGAGGCGTGCTCTTCTACGACCTGGGCAACGTCTACGCGGAGGACCGGGCCCTCTTCGACGAGCCGCAGTACGACCTGCCGCTCGGCCTGTTCCACTCCGCGGGCTTCGGCTTCCGGTGGTTCTCGCCGATCGGCCCGCTCCGCTTCGAGTGGGGCTTCCCGCTCACCCCGCGGGAGCAGGACGAGAGCGTTCTCTTCGAGTTCACCATCGGGAACAGCTTCTGACCCGGGCGGCCGCCCGCCCGCCGCTTGGCCGGTGCGTGGCGGAGTGCTAAAGGTGCCGCCCGACGCTCCACGAGAGGAGACTCACATGTTCCGCATCGTCGCCGCTGCGGTCGCCGCCGTCGCACTGGCGCTTCCCGGCGCCGCGCTCGCCCAAGACAAGCTGGGCTACGTCGATCTGCAGCGGGCCTTGAACGAGGTCGAGGAGGGGAAGGCCGCCAAGGCCCGCCTCAAGCAGAAGTTCGACAAGAGCCAGGCGCAGCTCGACAAGGAGCAGACCGCGCTCAAGCAGCGGAAGGAAGAGCTCGACAAGAAGCGCACCGCCATGGACGAGGCCACCCTCCGCCAGAAGGCCGAGGAGCTGGATCGGGAGCTGGTGCGGGTGTCGGGCCTCTACGCCAAGCTGCAGAAGGAGCTCTCCGAGGAGGAGCGGAAGGCCACCTCCGACATCTTCGCCAAGATGCGGCAGGTGATCTCCCAGATCGCGGAGCAGGAGGGCTTCACCTTCGTCTTCGAGGTCAACGAGTCGGGCCTGCTCTACGCGCCGCCCTCGCTGGATCTCACCAACGAGCTGGTGCGGCGCTACAACGCCGGGTCGAAGGGCGGCAGCCAGGGGAAGAGGTAGCCATGGGAGTCCGCATCGCCGACCTGGCCGCCGAGCTGGGCGCCACCGTCCACGGGGACGGGGACCGGGTGATCGACGGCGTGGCGCCGCTCCACGCCGCCGGGCCGAACCAGCTCTCGTTCTTCTCGAACCTGAAGTACAAGGCGCAGTACCTGGCCTCGAAGGCCGGGGCGGTGATCGTCGAGCCGAACGACCTCTCCCTGGGGCGGCCGGCGGAGTCGACGATCCTCGCCGTCGATCAGGCCTACCTCGCCTTCGCCCGGGTCTCGACCCGGTTCCACCGGCCGCCGGTCTACCCCGCGGGGATCGATCCCCGGGCCCACGTCGACCCCACCGCGGAGGTCGATCCCACCGCCACCGTGCTCCCCTTCGCCTACGTCGGGCGCGGGGTGAAGATCGGCGCCCGCTGCGTGATCCACGCCGGCTGCGCGATCCTCGACGGCGCGGAGATCGGTCCCGACTCGCTGCTCTACCCGGGCGTGGTGGTGCGGGAGGAGTGCCGCCTGGGGACGCACACCATCGTGCAGCCCGGGGCGATCATCGGCGGCGACGGGTTCGGCTTCGCCTTCGACGCGGCGCACCTCCGGCACTTCAAGGTCCCGCAGGCCGGCCGGGTGGTGGTGGGCGACGACGTGGAGATCGGCGCCAACACCTGCCTGGATCGCGGCACCCTGGGTGACACCAAGATCGGCCCCGGGGTGAAGATCGACAACCTGGTGCAGATCGCCCACAACGTCGAGGTCGGGCCGCTCTCGCTCCTCGCCGGGTGCTCGGCGGTGGCCGGCTCGACCAAGCTCGGCGCCGGCGTGATCCTCGGGGGCCAGGCCGGACTGGTCGGCCACCTGGAGGTCGGCGACGGCGCCCGGTTCGCGGCGAAGGCCGGCGTCCACTCCGACGTCGCCGCCGGGACCACCATGGGCGGCTGGCCGGCGGTCGAGCACAAGCAGTGGCTCCGCGAGCAGGCGGCGCTCCACCAGCTCCCCGACCTGCTGAAGCAGGTTCGGGCGCTTTCGAAGCGCGTGGCGGAACTCGAAGAGCAGAACCGCCGCTAGCGAGGAATCAGCGTGGAAGAGATCATCGACTTCGTGCAGATCCAGCAGATCCTCCCCCACCGGTACCCGTTCCTCCTCGTGGATCGGGTGATCGCCTTCGACCCCGGCGTGTCGATCCACGCCTACAAGAACGTCACCGGCAACGAGGAGTTCTTCAACGGCCACTTCCCCGGCCACCCGGTGATGCCCGGCGTCCTCATCCTCGAGGCGCTGGCCCAGGCCTCGGCGGTGCTCGCCTACCGGACCGAACAGTTCGACATGGCGAAGCTGGTGATCTATCTGGCCGGCATCGACGGCGCCCGGTTCAAGCGGCCGGTGAAGCCGGGCGACCGGCTCGACCTGCACGCGCGGATCGAGAAGCGGAAGGGGCCGCTCTGGAAGATGGCCTGCGAGGCGACGGTGGACGGCCAGAAGGCGGCCGAGGGCACCATGCTGGCCACCCTGGCGGATCGGTAGGAGAGCCGACATGACGAAGGTGCACCCGACGGCGATCGTGGCGAGCGGCGCGGAGCTCGCCCCAGACGTGGAAATCGGACCCTACGCGGTGATCGGGCCCCACGTCCGGATCGGGGCCGGGACCACGGTCGGTCCCCATGCGGTGATCGAGGGGGACACCACCCTCGGCGCCAGGAACCGGATCTTCCAGTTCGCCGCCGTGGGCGGGCAGCCCCAGGATCTCAAGTACCGGGGCGAGCGGACCAAGCTGGTGATCGGCGACGGCAACACCATCCGCGAGTTCGCCACCCTCCACCTCGGCACCGAGGACGGCGGGGGGATCACCCGGGTCGGCGACGGCTGCCTGCTGATGGCCTACACCC
Source organism: Pseudomonadota bacterium (assembly GCA_023436385.1). GTDB lineage: Bacteria > Myxococcota > Myxococcia > Myxococcales > Vulgatibacteraceae > JAEZJH01. The sequence continues at coordinate 4,949 of JAEZJH010000548.1, read as the reverse complement.
ACCTGGCCCACGACGTGCAGCTCGGCAACCGGGTGATCATGAGCAACTCCGCCCAGTGCGCCGGCCACGTGATCGTCGAGGACTTCGCCATCCTCGCCGGCGCCTGCGGCGTGCACCAGTTCGCGCGGATCGGCAAGCACGCCTTCGTCGGCGGGATGACCGGCGTCGCCATGGACGTGCCGCCGTTCTGCATCGCCGCCGGGGCCCGGGCGGAGCTGGCCGGCCTCAACACCGTTGGCCTCCAGCGCCACGGCTTCACCGAGGAGCAGCTCGCGCACCTGAAGGACGCCTACCGGCTCCTCTTCCGGTCGAAGTTGACCCTGAAGGAAGCGGTGGAGCGGGTGCGGGCGGAGGTCCCGGCCGATGCGAACGTCGAGCACCTCCTCAAGTTCGTCGAGGGTTCGCAGCGCGGCCTGACCCGATGACGGAAGCGATCGGCTTGATCGCCGGCTCGGGCAGCTTTCCGCTCCGCTGGGCGGAGAGCGCCAGGCGGGCCGGCCACCGGGTGGTGGCGGTGGCTCACCACGACGAGACGGACCCGGCGATCGAGCGGATCGCGGACGAGGTCACCTGGGTCCACCTCGCCCAGTTCGGAAAGATGATCCACGCCTTCCGCGCCGCCGGGGTGACCCGGGCGGCGATGGCCGGCGGGATCACCAAGGTCCGGATCTGGGGTGGGGTGCGCCCGGACCTCTTGGCGCTGAAGCACGCCGCGAAGATCCGCTCCTTCAATGACGACGACCTCCTCCGGACGATCGCCGCGATCTTCGAGGAGGAGGGGGTGGCGATCGTCGACTCGACCGCCTTCTGCCCGGACCTCCTCGCCCGGGAGGGCGCCTACACCAAGCGGAAGCCGGCGCCGCCGTCCCAGGCGGACATCGAGCTCGGCCTCCGGGTAGCCCGGGAGATCGGTCGCCTCGACGTCGGCCAGACGGTCTGCGTCAAGGGTCTCTCGGTGGTGGCGGTGGAGGCGGTGGAGGGGACCGACGCCTGCATCCGCCGGGCGGCGGAGTTGGCCGGCTCTGGGCTCGCGGTGGTGAAGACGGCGAAGCCGCAGCAGGACATGCGGTTCGACGTCCCCTGCGTCGGCCCCCAGACGGTGGAGTTGCTCGCCCGGGTGGAGGCGGCGGTCCTGGCGATCGAGGCGGGTCGCACCCTGGTCCTCGACGAGGCCGAACTCACCGCTCGGGCCGAGAAGGGCAAGGTCGCGGTCGTCGGCCTTCGGTAGGAGCGGACGGCCGCGCCGTCTGTCGTAACCGGGCAGGCGCTCCCTCCGCTCGGCGCCAGCGAGGCGTTTTCGCACGCCGGAGGGGGTGGGAAGCCCCCGCTTCCCATCGAGTCGAGGACCGGATAAAACGGCGACCGCACGGCAGCGGCCCCTCCCCCGGCGGCCAGCTGGCCTTTTGTCCTGTCCGACCAGCGAAGGGATGACCATGCGCCACCCGAAGTCCACGATCGCCGTCGCGATCCTGGCCTCTACTTTCCTTCTCGCGTCGGCCGCCTGTGGCGGCGGTGACGAGGGCCCGAACGACAACGGCGGTGCCGGCAGCGGCGGTACCGGCGGCGACGGCGGCAGCGGTGGTACCGGCGGCGACGGCGGCACCGGCGGCGACGGCGGTACCGGCGGTGACGGCGGCACGGGCGGCTCCGGAGGGACCGGCGGTGAGGGCGGCTGCGGGACCCTCCCGAGCATCACCGCCCTCGAGCCCGATCACGGCGCCGTCGGCGATTCGGTCTGGGTGGTCGGCTGCAACTTCCACCAGCAGCCGAACAAGAACGAGATCTGGTTTAACGGCACCAAGTCGGCGGTGTTCGAGGTGGCCGAGGGCAACACCCGCCTGCGGACGGCGGTGCCGATGGGCGCCAACTCCGGGGCCATCCGGGTCCTCGTCGACGGGATCCGGGTCGACGGGCCGCGCTTCACCATCGACGTGATCGATCCGCAGCCGGTGATCAGCGGCCTCTCGCCGAACGGGACCACCGAGGCGCGTCCCGGCGAGAACAAGACCGTGACGCTCACCCTGGCCGGCAACGGTTTCATCCCCCAGAGCCACGTCTACATGTCGACCCCGACCGGCGGGCAGGAGCTGCTCGACGAGGAGTGCCGCTACTCGAGCCCCACCTCGATGGTCTGCACGCTCGGGTCCAACCTCTTCCCGTCGCCGCGGACCATTCGGTTCAAGGTGGTGAACGAGCGGGAGGGGATCGAGGGCGGCGGTACGTCGAGCTGGGAGAACTTCTACGTCGTCCAGCACGTCGACCTCCTCGGCGCGACCGCCATCGGCGACAAGACGGTCCGGCTGACCTTCAGCCGCGCCGTCGCCGAGCCGGTCCCGGGCATCGCCGCCTTCACCGGCGGCCTCGAGGTGGCGGGGGTCCAGCGGGTCCAGGCGACCCCGAACGCGGTCGTGGTCACCCTGAAGCAGGTGATGGTGAAGAACACCAACTACACGGTCCAGGTCCACGAGAACTACACCTCGGACCAGGGCGGCGACATCTGGGTGCGGCAGGCGACCTTCCGCGGCTTCAACTCGACGCCGCAGCTCCTCGAGTCCTACGGCACCAACGGCGGTGACTGCGGCACCACCGGCTTCCACGGTCCCGGGGCGATCTCCTTCGGCGGTGATCAGACCTTCGTCACCGAGCTGACCGGCCAGCAGGTCCAGGTGCTCGACGCCGACGGGGCCTTCCTCGGCTTCCTCGGCCACGACACCCTGTCCACCGACTTCCACACCGGCGCCGCCACCGCGCTGGGCTGCCCGACCACCGGCGGCAACTCCGCGGGCGCGTTCAGCCTGCCGCGGGGCAAGGTGGCGGTCGACTCGATCACCGGCGACCGGATCGTCGCCGATACCGGCAACCACCGGGTGGCGCGGTACACCTCCGCCGGCAACTACAAGGGCCTCTTCGGCTCGGGCCACCTCTCGCCGGTGGTCCTCGCCCAGCTCGGCAACCAGGTCCTGGTGGCCCAGGGGAACGACGAGGTCAAGATCGCCTCGATGAACGGCTCGACCCAGTCCACCTTCGGCGGCACCGGGACCGAGGACGGCAAGTTCAACTTCGGCCTGGGCATCGGCGGGACGCCGGCGGCGGCGTCGGACGGCGTCTTCCTCTACGTCACCGAGCCGGGGAACCACCGGGTCCAGAAGTACCGGTTGCAGGACATGAAGCCGATGGGTTGGGTCGGCAAGAACCACGTCAGCTTCCAGTACCAGGGCGAGTGCTGCGTCGCCGGCATCGGGCAGTCGGAGTTCACGAACATCCGGGGGATCGCCATCGACGCCGCCGGTTACCTCTACGTCGCCGACGAGGCCCAGGGCGGCCGCATCCAGAAGCTCACCTCGGACGGCCAGCACATGATCAGCTTCATGCTCCCGTTCATGCCCGGCGGGATCGAGATCGACGCGGAGAACGCCCTCTGGATCTCCGACGTGACCAACCACGTGGTCCGGAAGTACCGGCTCTAATCGCCTGCCGGAAAGACCGACACGGCGTCCTCCGTCCTCCGGGGCGGGGGACGCCGCGTTTAAGGGCACGGGGCCGCTACGCCTTCCGCCGCAAGAGCGCCGCGAAGAAGCCGTCGGTGCCGTGCTGGTGGGGCAGGAGCCGGAGGTACCGCTCGGCGCCGAGCCGCCCCGCCAGCTCCTCCCCGAGGGTGGTCGCGGGCGGAACGAGCTCGAGCTCCGGATGCTCCCGGAGCACCGCCTCCACCACCTCTTCGTCCTCCGCCCGGAGGACCGAGCAGGTGGCGTAGACGATCCGGCCGCCGGGCTTGGCCAGTGCCGCGTAGCGGGCGAGCAGCTCCTTCTGCAATGCGGAGAAGCGCTCGACATCCTCCGGCTGCAGCCGGAACCGGGTGTCCGGGTTTCGCCGGAGGACCCCGGTGCCGGAGCAGGGGGCGTCGATCAGCACCGCGTCCGCCCGGCCGAGGAGCTTCTCCGCCAGCTCGTCCGGGAGCCGGTCGGCGGGAACCAGGTGCGACTCCCGGTTGTGGACGCCGGCCCGCTTGGCCCGCTTCGGCAGCTCGCCGAGGCGCCGCTCGTCGGTGTCGAGGGCGACGATCCGGCCGCGGTTCTTCATCGACGCGGCGAGCGCCAGGGTCTTGCCGCCGGCGCCGGCGCAGGCGTCGATCACCAGCCAGCCGGGATGCGGGTCGAGGAGCGCGGCGAGGAGCTGCGAGCCCTCGTCCTGGATCTCGAAGCCGCCCTCCTGGAACGGCTCGAGCCGAAACAGGTTCTGCCGGGTCTCCACCACCAGCCCGTCGGGCGCTTGGGGCGTCGGCCGGGTGGCGACGTCGAGCCCGCCCAGCCGCGCCGCCAGCTCCTCGCGCGTGTTCTTGAGGCGATTCGCCCGGATCGTCAGCGGGGCCCGCTCGTTGAGGGAGCGGGCCAGGGCCGCCGCTGCCTCCGGGCCGAGGTCGGCGACGAAGCGCCCGGCGAGCCAGGCGGGGAGGGCGGTCTCCACCGCCAGGGCCGCGGGGTCTCCGGCCGGTGTCTCGCTTTTCTCGGTGTTGGCGCAGGCGAGGAGCCCCGGGAGCAGCGCCGGCGAGAGCCCGCCCTCCGCCAGCGCCTTGGCCGGCGGGACGGCGCCCGCGAGGACGCGGTGGGCCTGGTAGAGGAGGGCGTGGCGGGCCGAGGGCGAGAGGGCGGCGTAGGCGTGCCCCAGCGCGCCGGCGAGCAGCACGTCGAGCCGCGCCTCGACCCGGAGCATCCCGTAGACCGCGTCCGCCACCGCCCGGCGCTCCAGCGCGTAGAGGCGCGATTCGCGGCGGAGCAGGGCGTCGAGGGTTCGATCGGCAACCTTCCCCTCGTCGCGGATCCGCGCGTACGCCTCGAGGACCAGCGCCCGCACCAGGTCCTCCCGGAGGGGCCGCCGAGGCCCCGGGGCGGCGGGACGGGGCCGCGCCGGCGCTCCCGGACGGCCGCGGGGCGGCTTCCGCCCCCTGGTGT
>JAEZJH010000541.1 GCA_023436385.1 Pseudomonadota bacterium | reverse complement strand
CCACCAGGGTCCGCGGCCGGCCGATCTCCGCGCGGACGATGACGAGGATGCTACGGGCGCCACCGAGCAGAGAGGCGTCCCCCCGGCCGCCGGTCAGCTCGGAGAGCGAACCGCTCCACGTCTCGTGCCGCGGCTTCGGGCTCGCGGCCACCACCGCCGCCGCCACCCGGACCGCCGTCCGCCACGCGGCTTCTTCCGCGGTGCCCTTGCCGAAGACCGACGCCGGACCGATGAAGGGCGCGTCGAGATCGGCCGCGATCACCACATCGCAGGGCGCCGCCGACGCCACCCGCTCCGCCACCGCGCGGGGCGACGACGGGCCGGCCTCGAGACTCGTCGCGATCGCGACGTTCGCCGGTGCCTCCGTGCCGGTGGCCGGCATTCCGGCCTCCCGCTCCGACGGCAACATGTCCTGGACCCCCATGTGCAGCTCCCCGCCCACCCCGCTACTGCTACGACCGCCAAGGCGGCGGCCGCTTCCCACCTCGGTGGGCGTCGCACCCCTAGATGCTTCGCCCGGCGCGCTGCGGCAAGGGAGACCGCCCGCAGGTGCCCCGTCCGGGCACTGCTCACCGTCCTTTAGCGAACTCCACCGGGATTCGTCAGTCCCGACGGGCCCTTACGCCGTTTCTCAACAGACAGGGAAGGGCCGCGAACGGGTAGGGTCCAGTTGAAAACCGAACAAATGAAGCGGTGCGACCGGGCCAGGGCGACCCTTCGCACCCGCGGCTGGCACGCGCTCACACCAGCAGGAGATGCCCCGGCATACCACAGGTATTATCCGAGAGCCTCGCCCACGCCGGGGCGGCGGCAGCCATCGAACACTCCGTGTCGACGGTACCAACACGGGTGGTGTTCGCCCGGGCTCTCACCTGGTGTGAATTTCCCTCACACGGGCAAACCGGGCGGGGATCGTCCGCGGGGCCTGCCCCGGTCAGAGGTACGAGGGACCCGGCGCCGGATCGCTGGCCGGGAACGACTGCTCCACCACCCGGTCGACCCGGGACTCCCGGGGCTCGGGGAACACCTTCTGCTCCGCGTGCTCCCGGAGGGCCTCGACGAACCGCGCGGCGAAGACCGCCAGGTCCTCCGAGCCGCGGGCGGTGACCAGCCCGCGTTCGACGCGGATCCCCTCCTCCGCGAGGATCCCCTCGGCGTTGACGATCCCGGTACGGATCGCGGGCGCTGCGGCGATGGTCCGGCCGGCGGCGATCCCCGCCTCCACCAGGAGCCAGGCCCCGTGGCCGATCGATCCCACCGGCTTGCCGGCGATGAAGACCTCCCGGACCAGCGAGACCGCCGCCTCGCTGGCCCGGAGGCGATCGGCGCCGGCGATGCCCCCGGGGATCACCAGCCCGTCGACGTCGTCGGCGGAGACCCCCTCGAGGCTCCAGCGCTCCCCCTGCCCTTCCTCGCCGGCGCCTTCCTCGAGGACCAGCTCGATCGGCCGGGCCCCGACCCCGCGCAGCGCCTGCCGCACTCCGGCCACGTCGGCCTCGCTCGACCCCGGCGCCACCAGGATCCCCACCGCGCGATTCGCCAGCTCGTCCGCCATCGCCGCCTCCTGCCCATCCGGCCCGGAGCCCGGCCACCCCCGGGGCGACCGGCGATCCTCCGCCCGCCCGACGAGGGCCAGGCTCCGGGCCCCGAAACCGCCAGGCCCGCGGAGTCCACCGATTCGGGCCCTCGCCGCGAAGCGCGCGTCGGAATCGGTGGCCCGGCCGGGGCCGGGCCTTCCGACGGGCCCCGCGTGGGACCTCGCCGATCCCTACCGGTTGGTCTTCTTCCCCGCGTTGATCAGCTCGCGGACCTTCTGGCCGCCTTTTCGGCCGATCTCCGAAAAGAAGCCGGGGCCGCGCTCGCTGAGCACGGTCTCCCCACCCTTCCGGCCCGCTTCCTGGACGGTCATGCCGCCCCGATTGCCGAGTTCCTCGTCTTTCCGGCCGCCTCGACCTGCCATCGCTCGTTCCTCCTTTGCGCCATCCGGGGCGCATTGCTTGGGCCACGCCCCATCGAGGATGGTCACGGCTGGGCAGGTGCGCACCGTCCCCGGTCGCCAGTCGGCCGAAACCACCTTCCCGCGCCACCGTCGCCCCCTGCCCGGACACGCGGCCGGGTTTCGGCTTCCCGATCCGGGCCGCTCGTGGCAGGATCTCGTCGATCACGCTCCCGGAGGACGGACGCCCGTCCGGCCGGGACACGGACGCGCCGGGATGGCGCCGGCCGCCCGCTCGCCGCACTCCGCCGGTGGGACCGAAGCCGGAGCCGCCGGCCGGAAACGGGAAGCGGCTCTTGCGCCTGTTCGCGATCGGCGACCTTCACCTGCCGTCGACCCGCGGCAAGGACATGAACCTGTTCGGTTGGACCGGGCACCCGGAGCCCCTCGCGGCGGCGTGGGACGCGGAGGTCCGGCCCGAGGACGTGGTCCTGGTCCTGGGCGACATCTCCTGGGCGACGAGACCGACGGAGGTCCAGGAGGACCTCGCGTGGCTCGAGGCCCGGCCCGGCCGGAAGGTCCTGCTCAAGGGCAACCACGACTTCTGGTGGCCGGGCTCCGCCAAGAAGCTCGGCGACCTCCTGGTCCCCTACCCCTCCGTCGTCGGCTTCCTGCACAACGGCAGCGCGCACCGGGAGGGACCGTTCGTGATCGCCGGCGTCCGGGGCTGGACGGCGCCGGAGGCCCCGCCGCTCCCGGGGGCCGAGGGCGAGCTGGGGATGGAGTCCTACCGGCCCGACCTGGTGGAACGGGACGCGGAGCGGCTCCGGCGGAGCGTCCAGGCGGCGGCGGCCCTCGAGGAGCCGGGAACGATCCGGGTGGCCTGCATGCACTTCCCCCCGCTCTACGCCGGCGGCCGGGAGACCAAGTTCTCGCCGACGATCGAGGCGTTCGCGCCGGCGGTCTGTGCCTACGGCCACCTCCACGGCCCGGGGATCCCGGCGGGCTTTACCGGCGAGCACGGCGGCGTGCGCTACGTGGTCGCCTCCTGCGACGCCGCGGGATTCCGGCCGGTCCACCTCCTCGACGCGCCCACCTCGTAGACGCCGCCGTTTTCTTTGACTTCCGCGTCGGCCGGTTGCTACGGTCGGAGCGCCCCTGGACCGCCCGTTCGCCCGTCCGGAGGCCGTTCGGCCGATCACCCACGGGCCGATGGGGGAGCGATGCCGCGCCTCGCCGCCGCCTGCCTCGCCGCCGCTGCCGTCGCCTTCGCCGCCCGCCCAGCGGGGGCGGCCGAGAACGACTTTCGCCTCTGGAAGCTGGGGAGCCCCCGCGAGGCCCTGGGCGACGGCACGCCCAACCCGTACTACTCGGCCGACGCGCAGGGCCGATTCGAGGCGCTGGCCACGCAGCTCGGCCTAGTAGTCGCCTCGTCCGCCGGCGGCCCGGCCCGGACCACCGGGGCCTCGGGCTTCGCCCTCGCCTTCGAGTGGAGCGGCGTCTCCGTCCCCGCCGACCGGGAGCTGGGCGGCCGGGAGGTCTGGCCGGCGGACGGCGAACGGCCGGAGACCCTCTCCGTGCCGGCGTTCCACGTGCGGAAGGGCCTCCCCTACTCGTTCGAATTCGGGATGCGAATCTCGCAGATCCGCGACAGCCAGCTGCTCGCCGCGACCCTCGAGCTCCGGGCGGCGGTGGTCGAGGGTGTCCCCGAGGCCCCCGACGTCTCGGTGCGCCTCCACGCCGGACGGCTCCTCGGCTCGCGGGACCTGGGCGTCGTCGCCGGCGGCTTCGACCTGACGGTGTCGAAGGAGTTCCCGCTCCTCCGGACCTTCCGGATCGCGCCGTACGCGGGCTACGACCCCACCCTGATCTTCGCCAACTCGAACGCCATCGACTTCAACCCGGCCTACGAGAGCCGCGACAACCCCGCCCTCGACGACGCGGTGTTCGACGCCTTCCGCGCGCTCTACCACCGGTTCTACGGCGGGGCGCGGCTCTCCTGGGGTCCGGCCAACCTCGCCCTCCAGTACTCCCACGCGGCCGCCGGCGAGGACTCGGTGGGCGCGTTCTCCGTCGCCACCGGCCTCGAGTTCTAGCCGGGCGAGGCCAGCGCGGCGAGGGCGACGTCCGGCTGGTTGGAGACGATCCCGTCCACGCCGAGGGCGGCGAGACGGCGGACCTCCGCGGGCTCGTCCACGGTCCAGACGTTGACGAGGCGCCCGAACCGGTGCCAGCGCCCCACCGTGCCCGCCCCCACCAGCACCGCCTCCGGGTGGACCGCGAACGACGACAGCGCGAGCGCGAGGATCCCGTCCCGCACCGGCCGACCCGGCGATTCCCAGAGGAACGCCGTCGGCAGGCGAGGCGCGGCGGCGCGGAAGGCGAGGAGCGCCAGCGGGTGGAAGCTCGAGATCAGGATCCGATCCTCGAGCCCCAACCGGACGATCGCCTCCGCGGTCCGCCGGGCTAGGGGCCCGGCCTCCTCGTCGGGCCCGACCTTGAGCTCGAGGTTCCAGAGGAGCCCGGGCCCACCGGCCTCCACCGCCTCCGCGAGGGTGGGGATCGACGCCCGGATCCCGGGGAACCGATCGGCGAGGACGAACCGTTCGCGAAGCGCGGCGAGCGGCAGGTCGCGGACCGCCTCCGGGAGGCCGGCGAGCCGCTCGAGCCGGGCGTCGTGGCAGACCACCAGCTCGCCGTCGGCCGAGAGGCGAAGATCGCACTCCACCCCGTCGGCGCCCAGGCAGCGGGCGGCGGCGAAGGCGGGGACGGTGTTCTCGGGGGCCACCGCGCTCGCCCCCCGGTGCCCGAAGACCAGGGGACGATCCTCGCGGTGGAAGCGAGTGCCGTGGTACGGTGCGGGCCCTGGAGCGTCCACGATGGCCTTGCCCGGATTCGGCGATCTTCTCGTCATTCTCTTCATCCTCGCCCTGATCCTCTGTGCCGGGAAGCTGTCGTCCGCCGCCGACAGGCTGGGCCGGCTCCTCGAGCGCAAGCCGGCCGGGGAGAGCCCGCGGCGGGCCGACCCGGCCGCGCCCCGGAAGACGGAGCGTACGCCGGCGACGCCGCGGTAGCGGTCGGGATCCTGGCGTTCGGTCCCGGGATCACTCGGGCCGCGTGGAGACCTCGGGTGCCGGGGACTCGGGCGCCGCCGTGCCGTGCCGCGCGGTGACCCGCAGGGCGGCGCGAGCCAGCCCGGGCGGCACCTCCCGGAACACCAGCTCGAAGGGGACGCGGCCGGCGCCGCTTCCGGCCATCGCCTCCTCCCGGGCGAGGACCCGATCCCCGTGGACCAGCTCGGCGGTCACCAGGATCGGCAGGGCCGGGTGCTCCCGCCGGCTCTCGACGGCGCCGGCCACCACCAGGGATCGCTCCCCGGTAGCCGTCTCCCGGATCGCGGCCCGGAGCTCGACCGGCTCCAGCTCCCGCGGCGCGCCGGGGTCGCCGGTGAAGAGACGGATCACCTCGGCGGTCCGGCCCCCGCCGGCGTCACCGGAAGGGGCCACGGCGAAGAGGATCCCGGCCAAGAGCGCGGCGCCCGCCACCACGTGGAGCGC
>JAEZJH010000540.1 GCA_023436385.1 Pseudomonadota bacterium | reverse complement strand
TTCCCGCTTTTATCAGTCTGGCAGGCTACATTTCCCAATAAGTCATATTGATAGCTGATAGTTTTGTCTTCTTCATTTTTAACAAACCTTAGCATACCAAAGGCTGAGTAACTATAAAGGGTAAGTTTGCCTTTTCCGTTGGTCATAGTTTGCTTGTTTCCCAACCTGTCATAGGTATATTTTATTGATACCTTAAGAGGGTCGATAACCTTTATTAAGTTTCCTGCATTATCATACTGGTAAGTTGTCACGTTTCCAAGTGCGTCTGTTTGTGTAAGCACCTCACCGAATATGCTATAGGTGTATCTGATACTTGTAGCACCCTTGTCAACCGCTTCAGGTGTTGACTTTGATACAAGGAGATTAGCGAGATTATATGTATATACCGAACCATATCTAGTTTCATTGGAAGAACCTGATTTATAGCCTTTTGCATCAATATCCTTGACAACATTGCCATTTTGATCATATACCTAGCAGCTAATAACCTTGTCATAGGCATCAGTAACCGTAGTAAGCCTGTTGAGCTTATCATAGGCATATGTCATGGTCTGATTTTTTGCATTGGTCTCTGAGATCTTATTTCCAGCCTTGTCATATGTAATAGTGTAGGTATTGTTAAGTGGATCTGTTGTAGCTGATATTCTATTCATTTTATCATAGGCATATGTGGTGGCATTACCTCTTTCATCTGTTTGAGACTGTTTGTTACCAGCCTTGTCATATGTAATCAGCTGGCTTACTGTTGTATTCTCATAACTTCGTGTAGTGCTTATCAGTCTGTTTAATTCATCATATGAATATGAAATACTATTCATTTCCCTAATATCATTTTCTGTATAGGCAAAGCCAAGAGGTGATATTTGCTTGATTCTATTACCAAGTAAATCGTACTCATATGCAGTTATAAGCTTAATTTTACCTGGGTATTTGCTATCTCTGAGGTCATCAACGGCTGAAAGGCTTGAAGCATTGTATATATCCTGCTCGTCCACCAGCTTTATGTCACGTACCAACCTGTTTAAAGAGTCGTATTCCAGTAGCTGAATATCATAGTTGCTGCCATCTCTCAAACGCTCTATCTTTGTGTCATTTCCGTTTTTATCATAGTATGTTCTAGAATATGCTCCAGCATTATCAGTAACAGTGTTAACAAGCCCATTGCTGTAATATGTGTAGTTTACTGTTCTGGACTGCTGACCTGTTTTTGTACTGGTGCTTTCCGTTGTCACAACTCTTCCTAACTCATCATAGGTGTAGTTCTCTACAGAATATATTATGCTCCCGCTTGCATCAGCCTCAAAAGGTATCTTCTTCCTTATTGGTCTATTTAGCTGGTCATACGTAACATATGTCTGACTACCACGCTTGTCCTTGGTGATTACTACATTACCTACTAAATCAACCTTACTTAGGGTAGTATTGCCATACGCATCAACGGTTTGCTTAAGAGTTCCAAAACTATTGTAAGAGAAGGCTGTCTCATTTCCAAGCTGGTCTATTTGCCTAGTCTTTCTTCCAAGAAGGTCATATGTATAGCTTACCTGTCCACCATCTGCAAATATAATCTCCGCAAGTGTTCTATCAGCATTATATCTATATTGTGTAATATTATCATTTTCATCCGACTTTGAAATAATATTACCTAGAATATCATACTTAATGCTGCTACTATTACCTAGTGCATCAGTAGCTTCTATTAAATTGCCCATGGCATCATATGTATAACTGGTACCCTTGGAACTTTGGATATCAGTAGTATATCTTAAGCCATCAACCTTTTTGATTATATTACCATTTGCATTGTAGGAGAAGTACTCAACGCCCTGTCCAACTGGTGATATAGTGGCAGTCCTTCTATTCATACAGTCATATATGTATGAATAGCCAAGCATAGTATCTACCAATTCAGCAGTATCCTTTTGAGCATTATAATTATTTGGGTCAATCTGCTTGACAAGGTTACCCATACTATCATATACATATCTTGTGACAGCAACATCACCGTCTGCAGCAGGTGATATCTTTCGTATCAGCCTTGACATACTATCGTATTCATAGCTAGTTACAATATCCTTTGCATTCTTCTCCTGTAGTATGTTACCGTTATAATCGTATTGATAACTGGTTGCATTACCCTTTGCATCAATTTTCTTTACAGGCCTATTATCTAAATCATATTCAATCTTTGATATATTCCCATTCGCATCAGTTTTTGAGATAAGTTGATTATTTTTATTATATGAGTATATAGTTTTTGATTTTATAAGCTCCTTGTATTCCTTATCAAATTCTACATTTATAATTGAGTTATTATCCAAATCAGCCGGGTTTACAAGTAGCTCCGACTCAACAAGACGGGACTGTACATCATAAACGTTTCTTGTAATTATATATGTATTTTCATCCTGCTTTTCTTTCTTTGTAATAAGGTTTCCGCACTTATCATACTCATTAACTGTCTCACGAGATAGTGGTCCATTCACCTTCAAAAGTCGTGAATTTTTGTCATAGCTATATGTAACTCTGTTGTCTGCCGATATCTCTTCTGAACCTATTAGTTGAAAGGTTTCAATAGATATAGCATTTCCAAGCTCGTTATATGTGGTTTTGGTAAGTCTATAGCAATCAGCTCCATTTTCTGAACTTTGTAGCTCCTTTTTTAATATACAATTACCAAGTAAATCATATTCAAAGGTTTTAGCATTGCCCATCCTATCAGTGGACTTAGTAAGCAATCCATCTGGAGAATATTCGTTCAACTGCATAGAATTATCCGCAAATATAGAC
>JAEZJH010000538.1 GCA_023436385.1 Pseudomonadota bacterium | reverse complement strand
GGACGGAAGCCACCCGGCTCGAGAGGCGGCCGAGAACCTTCTCCTCGGCATCCACCACGAACCACTTGCGCCGGATCTCGCCCTTCTGGGCGCTGTGCGTGCTCATCTCGTACCCTGCTCCCGGGGGAACGCCGCCGAGATCGTTTCGGCGACGCCGCGGAGGAAACCGCTCGCAGGCCACACGGGAACGCCGCGTGGCGCAACGAAAGCGGGGTTAGTAAAGGATCGCCCCCGCGATGTCAAGCAAGCTGCGACTCCGATCTTTCATCCTCAACCGCGCCCCGCGGGGGTCCCGGACGCCCGCCGCGCCGAGAGCTGGCCGATCAGATCGGAGAAGAAGGTCTCGCTCCGCTTCTCGCTCTCCGGGGTGGGGACCGCCAGGTCGAGCTCCTCGATCGCGTCCTGCGGCAGGTCGGAGAGGAACCGCGACGGGGTCCGCGGCGTCTCCTTGCCGCGGCTGACCCGGGCTGCGGCGCGGGTGATGAAGAGGCGCTCCCGGGCCCGGGTGATGCCCACGTAGGCGAGCCGCCGCTCCTCGGCGAGGTCCTGCGGGGTGCCCTGGATGCCCTTGTGGGGGAAGAGGTCCTCCTCCCAGCCGGGGAGAAAGACCACCGGGAACTCGAGCCCCTTGGCGGCGTGGAGGCTGGAGAGGCGAACCGCGTTGCCCGCCGCCGGCGGCTCGTCGTCCCGCCGGTCCATGGTCAGCTGCGCCAGGTACTGGGCCAGGGAGGCGCGCTTCCCCTCCCGCTTCTCGAACCGCTCGAGGGAGACCAGGAGGTCGTCGAGGAGCCCGAGGCGCTTCGAGGCCGCCTCCGCGGAGGTGAAGGTGGCGGCCACCGCCTCCCGGAAGCCGGTCTCCTCGAGCAGCTCCCGGGCCAGCTTGGACGGCGAGCCCCCCTCGGCCAGCTCCTTCCCACGGCGGTCGACCAGGTCGACGAAGGCCTGGACCCGCTTCGCCGCCGGGGCCACCTCCTCCCAGGCGCCGGAGGCCGCCTTCCGGAAGGCCTCGAGGAGCGGCAGGGCCTCCGTGGTGGCCCGGTGGCGGATCTTCTCCACGGTGACGTCGCCGATCCCGCGGGCGGGGAAGTTGACGATGCGGAGGAGGGAGATCTCGTCCTGGGGGTTCAGAAATAATTTCAGATATGCGAGGAGGTCCTTCACCTCGCGGCGATCGAAGAACTCCGTGCCGCCCACCAGGTCGTAGGGGATCCCCTCGGTGCGGAGGGCCTCCTCGTAGGGCCGGGACTGGAGGTTGGTGCGGTAGAGGATGGCGAAGTCGCCGGGCTTCTGGCCGGCGGCGATCCCGGCGCGGATCTCGTTGACGACGAACCGCGCCTCCTCCTCGTCCCGGGGGCAGGTCACCACCTTCACCTTCTCGCCGGGGCCGGAGGCGGTGAAGAGGCGCTTCGGCTTCCGGGCCTCGTTCTTGGCGATCACCTCGTTGGCGCAGGCGAGGATGCGGCCGGTGGAGCGGTAGTTCTGCTCGAGGCGCACCTCCTTCCCGCCGGGGAAGTAGAGGTGGAAGCGGAGGATGTTCTCCACCTCCGCGCCGCGCCAGCCGTAGATCGACTGGTCGTCGTCGCCGACCGCGCAGACGTTGCCCCGGGGCTTGCCGAGGAGCTCGAGCAGCTCGAGCTGGGTCTTGTTGGTGTCCTGGTACTCGTCGACGAGGAGGTAGTGGAACCGCTCGTGGTAGCGGGCGAGGACCTCCGGGTGCTCGCGGAGGAGGGCGATCGGGAGGTCGATCAGGTCGTCGAAGTCGACCAGGCCCATCGCCCGGAGGGCGCGGAGGTAGCGCGGATAGACCTCCTGGGCGATCGCGTCGTACTCCTCGCCGAAGAGCGTCGGCTTCAGCGGGCCGCGGGTGGGCTCGCCGGGCTTCACCCCCTCGCAGCGAGCCAGGGAGACCAGGGAGAGGACGCGCCGGGGGTCGAAGGCCCGGTCGTCGATCTTCACGTCGCGCATCGCCCGGCGGACCAGCGACTCCTGGTCCTTCCCGTCGGCGATGGCGAAGCGGCGCGGAAGGCCCACCTTGGCGTGCTGCTCCCGGACCACCTGCAGCCCGAAGGCGTGGAAGGTGCCGACGGTCAGCTCGTTGGCCTTGGCGCGGGAGACCAACTGCCCCACCCGCTCCTTCATCTCCGCGGCGGCCTTGTTGGTGAAGGTCATCGCCAGGATCCGGTCCGGCGAGACCCCGCGTTCGATCAGGTAGGCGATGCGGTGGACGATCACCCGGGTCTTGCCCGAGCCGGCGCCGGCGAGGACCAGCAGCGGACCGTCGAGGGTGGTGACCGCCTCGCGCTGGGGCGGATTGAGGGTCGAGAGGTTCAGCGGGGCCATCGAGGCGGCGGACAATGCCAGAGGCCGGCCTCGTTGTGCAGCCTTGACAGGAGGGATCGCGCGGGTCGGGGGCCCGGCGTGGCGCTGGGTGGGGGGCCGGGCGCCCGTGGCGGCACCTGGCCCGGCGCCGCGGGCGAACATGGCGCCCGGGGGGATGGAGACGTGACGTGACTCTCGAGGACGTCGATCGCGTACGATTGGCGCGAGCGGCCGGCAGACCAAGTTGGATCGAAGCTCCAGCGTGGAGTCTCCATGTCCAAGAAGTCCGTCCTTTTCTCGGTGTCTTTGCTCGTCCTCTTCATCGCGTTCTATCAACTCTTCAACGACACCCCCGCTGGCGACGCCGAACCCATCGGATTATCGGCGCCCACCGGACTGCGTTGGGACTGGGCCGGCATCGTCTTCGTCTCCTTTTTCGGCCTCTTCTACTGGCGGCTGAAAAGGGTCGAGAAACACAACCTGGCCGGCATCACGCTCCTCGCCGAGGGACGGTATCTCGAGGCGCTCGAGGCCTTTCAAAAGGCTCCCCGCCACGTGGCCACCATCCACAATGCCGGCGTCGCGCAACTCGGGCTCTGGCGGGTCGCCGAGGCCGAGGCGTCCTTCGCCCGCATCCTGGCCAAGCCTGCGTTCGTCGTTCGGTCGCTCCGAGTTCACGCCGCCCCGTTCCGCGCCCTCGCCTTGGCACTCCTGGGGCGCAGGTCGGAGGCTGCTTCCCAGCTCGCCGAATGCGACACGCTGCAGGTCGGAGCGACCTGGAACGCCATTCTTGCCCGGGCCGTCCTCGCGGCGCGGGCCGGAGACTGGACCGAAGCCCGTGAGCTGCTCGCGCGGCCGAACCTCAACGAGCCTGGCGGCCGCTGTCGCGGGCTCGCCGAAGCTTTGAAGCTCTGGGCAGCCGAGCAGCTCTCGGGCCCCGGCCATTCCGGGAACCTCGATCGCGTGGCGCTCTTCGGCGAGAGCGGCCCCGAGGTCTTCCAGGAGATCTGGCCCGAGTTCCATCGGTTCCTCGAGCGGCACCAGCCCCTCGAGCCGTGACCGCGTCTCGCCGTCGTGACTGCGGCGTTTCGGGCGTCCCCGGCCTTCAAATTCGGCCCTCCAGGCTTGACAAGATCCGCCGGGAAGGGTCGGCTCCACCCGCTTGGGAAACAGGAGGCGGTCTTTGAGCGAAGCGGACGGAAGGGCGATCGGCGAGGCGTTCCTCGAGCACCCACTACACGAGCTGTACGACCCGGCGGCGCCCGGCGAGCTGCAGGGCGCGGAGGCGGTCCTGAAGATCCGCCTGCCGGATTCCTACCGGGGGTTCCTCCTGGTGGGCTCGGGCGGCGTGCTGGCCACGGGCGACCTGCTCCTCGGCACCAAGGATCCCGACGGCATCGGCGCCACGCTCCAGGACGTGGCCCCGGCGCTCTGGGACGACGGCCTCCCCCGTACCCTCCTCCCCTTCTACGACGGCGACCGATTCCTCTGCCTGGACCTCGCCAGCCCCGGCGGCGACGAGGTGGTCGAGGTCGATCCGGAGACCTTCGAGGTCGGGGCGCGGCTGGGCGCCTTCCCCGCCTTCGCCCGGCCCCTGCTCGAGGACTAACGGCGGCGG
>JAEZJH010000526.1 GCA_023436385.1 Pseudomonadota bacterium | reverse complement strand
GGGCCGACCCGGCGGCGAGGAGCGCCGACAAGGCGACGATGGCCCAGAGGCGCGTCACCGCGCCGCTTCCGCCCCGGCGGACGAGGTGTCCCGGGCCACGGTGACGTCGAAGCGCACCGCCGGCCGCTCCTCGAGCTTGGCGGTGACGCCGCCCTTCTCGTAGCCGACCACCTTCACGGTGGTCACCTTGCCGCCGTCGACGGTGAAGTCGTACGAGGAGGTCGAGCGGAACTTGTACCCCTCGAGATACGAGAAGACGCCGAAGCCGCTGCTGCCGCGGTAGGTGGCCATCACCGCCACCGTGTGCTGGCCGGGCATCAGGCGGCCGCGGAAGATCTCGAACTCCTCGAGCCGGGCGAGATTGCCGCCGTTGTCCACCCGGTCGAAGATGGTGGCGCCGTCGAGGCGGTAGGTGATCGACTCGAGGACGAAGGCGCTGCCCATCTCGTTCCGGTGGACGATCACCGCCTGCGCGCCGGAGAGGACGTCGGTGCCCGCGGCCTTCTGGCCGAGGAGCTGGAGCCGGGCCCGGGAACGGAAGACCTGCTCCTTGGCCTCGTGGACCTGCTCCTCGAGGGCCCGCACCTGCCGGTCGAACTCGTCCTCGGGAGCGGGTGCCGGCGCGGGCGCGACCCGAACCGGCGCCGGGGCGGGCGGCGGCCCCACGGGAGCGCCGACGGGACGCTCGGCCTGTACCGATCCGGCCCCGAGGAGCGCGGAGAGGAGCGCCGCCCCGAGGAGCGATCCCCGGAACCGGCGTGCGATCTTCGTCGTCGTGCCCGCCACGTGAACCCCTTCCCGGTGCCGCGGAGGCGACCTCGCGTGTGCCGCTATCTACCCCGCTTCAGCTCGGTGAGAACCAGCTTGGCGATCGCCTTCAGCGTCTCGAACACGCCGACGCCGGTGGGCGCCACCGCCGCGAACTCGGGGAGGCGCCGCGGGTTGAGCAGCGCGGAGAGCTCGGCGATCGGCGCCACGCCCGGCAAATCCCGCTTGTTGTACTGGAAGACCAGGGGGACCCGGTCCGGATCGTAGCCCTGCTCGGTGAGGTTGACCCGGAGGTTCTCGAGGGACTCGAGGTTGGCGTCCATCCGGTCGATCTGCGAGTCGGCGACGAAGACGATCCCGTCGAGGTTCTTCAGGATCAGCTTGCGGGTGGCGTCGTAGAACACCTGCCCGGGCACCGTATAGAGGTGGAAACGGGTGCGGTAGCCCCGCATCTCGCCCAGGGCCAGCGGCAGGAAGTCGAAGAAGAGCGTGCGCTCGGCCTCGGTGGCGAGGGAGATCATCTTCCCCCGGGCCTCGGGCTTCGTCTTCGCGAACACGTACTGCAGGTTGGTCGTCTTCCCGCACAGGCCGGGGCCGTAGTAGACGATCTTGCAGGTGAGCTCGCGGGACGAGAAGTTGATGGTGGACACGCGTCTCCTCGCCGGCCGGCTACTCGCGGAAGAGGTTGTCGATGTCGTCGTCGGTGATCTCGGCGAACGGGCTGGGTCCTCCCGGCGCCTCGAGCTTCTTCTGCAAATCTTCGAAGATCCGCGTCAGCTCCTCGCTGGCCCGCTTCACCCGGAGCCGCACCAGGCCGAGCGAGCTCTTCGCGTCGAAGAGCACCACCAGGATCGCCCGCTGGCCCACGATCGAGAGGTGGAGGTGATCCCGCTCGCCCTCGTGGAAGAGGATCGAGAACTCCTTCTCGCCGATCAGCTGGGCCAGGCCGCCGGTGGCGGCGATGTTCCCCGCGGTGAGGGAGGCGAGGGAGGTGGTGTCGAGGTGGTCGGTCCGGCCGGCGCTGGCGATCAGCTGCCCGGCGCGGTCGACAAGGAACACCGCCCCCGCGTTCGCGTCGCGGACCAGCCGCTCGCAGACCGCGACGATCCGGCGGAACTCCTCCTCGTACAGGACCAGCTGCCGATTCATCGCGCCGTTCGCTCCTTCGCCTCGCCGGCCGGCGGCCGGAAAGGTCCCCCGCCGGCCGGCCGCGAGACACGGCTGCCGGAGACAGGGTCCTCCGGGCCATCCGGACGGCAAACAGCGGTCCGATCTGTAGCAGACGGGGCCTTCCGCCGGCAAGAAAGCCGCCGGAGAAACGCGGCGTTTTCGTGATCGGCCGGGTGAGGATGTAGGCCCCGGCGGCCGGCCCCGGTGCCGGTTGGACAGGGTCGGACCCGTCTGCTTGAATGCCCGGCCGTTCCGCGGGAGCGTCCATGGAGCGGTCGCGCTACATCGTCGTCGAGGGACCGATCGGGGTCGGGAAGAGCACCCTGACCCGGATCCTGGGCCAGCGCTACGGCGCCCGGACCTTGTTCGAGGTGGTGGAGGAAAACCCCTTCCTCCCCTTCTTCTACCGGGATCCGGAGAAGCACGCCTTCCAGACCCAGCTGTTTTTCCTGCTCTCCCGGTTCAAGCAGCAGCAGGAGCTGGCGCAGCAGGAGCTGTTCGCGCAGCACACCGTCTCCGACTACCTGTTCGCCAAGGACCGGATCTTCGCCTCGCTCACCCTCAACCCGGCGGAGCTGGCCCTCTACGATCGGGTCTTCGACCACCTGGGGCCGCGGGTGGTGAAGCCGGACCTGGTGATCTACCTGCAGGCCCGGCTCGACGTCCTCCTGGCGCGGATCCGCAAGCGGGCCCGGGAGTTCGAGCGGGACTTCGACCCCGACTACCTGGCCCGGCTCTGCTCCGCCTACAACGACTACTTCTTCCACTACGAGGAGACCCCGCTCCTGGTGGTCAACACCTCCGATATCAACATCGTCGACAACGAGGCCGACCTCGAGGCTCTCCTCGGGATGATCCGCCGGCACCAGCGGGGGGTCACCCACTACATCCCCCGCGGATCCGTCGGCTAGACGGCTCGGGCGCCCGCTCCGGGACCGCCCGGGGCTGCGCAAGGGCGCGGCGGGGATAGATTGTCGCCGCCGTTCCCGTTCGGCCGGCACCCTCCGGGGCCGGACCGGAGCCCCGGGAGACGGCGGACCTCGGGCCTCCGTCGGCCCGCGAGAAGGAGGTAAACCTTGGCCAAGGTTACCATCCACACGCTTCGGAAGATGAAGACGGCGGGCGAGCGCATTGGCATGCTCACCTGCTACGACGCCACCTTCGCCGCCCTGCTCGACGCGGCGGGCGTCGAGGTCCTCCTCGTCGGCGACTCCCTCGGGAACGTGATCCAGGGGGAGAAGACCACGCTCCCGGTCACCCTCGACCACGTGATCTACCATCTGCGGGCGGTCGGCCGGCGCGCCTCCCGGGCCCACCTGGTCGCCGACATGCCCTTCGGGACCTACCAGGCCTCGGAGGACGAGGCAGTGAAGAACGCCTGCCGACTCGCCGCGGAGGGCGGCGCCGAGGCGGTCAAGCTCGAGGGCGGCGAGGACTTCGCCGGGGTGATCCGGAAGATCGTCCGGGCCGGGATCCCGGTGATGGGCCACATCGGGTTGACGCCCCAGTCCGTCCATCGCATGGGCGGCTACGTGATCCAGGGCCGCGACGAGGAGAAGGCGGAGCGCCTCTACCAGGACGCCCTCGCCCTCGAGGCCGCCGGCTGCTACTCGCTGGTGCTCGAGGGGATCCCGATGGAGCTGGCGGCGCGGATCACCTCCGCCCTCTCCATCCCCACCATCGGCATCGGCGCCGGGCCCTCCTGCGACGGCCAGGTGCTGGTGATCTACGACATGCTGGGGATGGACCCCGGCTTCTCGCCCAAGTTCGTGAAGCGCTACGCCAACCTCCACCAGGTGATCGGGGAGGCGGTCGGCCGGTACCTGGCCGAGGTCAAGGGCGGCGCCTTCCCCGCCGAGGACCAGTCGTTCCACATGCCCAAGGTCCAGGTGGTGGAGGGCGGGGAGTTGGGCGGGCTCTACGGGACGGGGTCGGGCAAGTCGCGGTAGCGGCACCTGCCGGCAAGCGGTCCCTGGAAACCATGGGGCCCGCGGGAGTAGGGTTCGCCGGCCATGAGCGAACCCATCCTCGTCACCCGCCGCGAAGAGCTCCTCTCCCACCTCGCCGAGCTCCGCCGCCGCGGCGAACGGCTGGCCCTGGTCCCGACCATGGGCTACCTCCACGACGGCCACGTCTCGCTGATCCGCGAGGCGGCCCGCCGGGCCGACCGCGCCGCGGTCACCATCTTCGTCAACCCCACGCAGTTCGGGCCCAACGAGGATCTCGCCCGCTACCCCCGGGACCTCGCGGGCGACCTGAAGAAATGCGCGGACGCCGGCGCGTGGCTGGTCTACGCGCCGGCCGATCCGGCGGAGGTGTATCCGCCGGACTTCCAGACCTGGGTCGAGGTCACGGAGGTCTCGCAGGGGCTCTGCGGCGACCGGCGGCCCGGGCACTTCCGTGGCGTCGCCACGGTGGTCCTGAAGCTCTTCCACCTCTTCCGCCCGGAGCTGGCCTTCTTCGGCGAGAAGGACTTCCAGCAGCTGGCGGTGCTCCGCCGGATGGTGCGGGACCTCGACCTCGACGCAGGTCTCGAGCTGGTGGGGATGCCGATCATCCGGGAGCCGGACGGCCTGGCGATGTCGAGCCGCAACGCCTACCTCTCGCCCGACGAGCGGCGGCGGGCGCTCGGGCTCTCCCGGGCCCTGGCGGCGGCGGAGACGGCCTTCCGGGACGGCGAGCGCGATGCCGCCAAGCTGGTCGCCGTGGCCCGGGCCCATCTCGACGAGGTCGATCGGATCGACTACGTCGAGCTGGTAGACGCCGATTCGCTCCGGCCGATCGATCGGATCGCGCGGCCGGCCTGCCTGCTCCTCGCCGCGTACCTGGGGAAGACCCGCCTCATCGACAACCGGGTGATCGGCGTCGAGACGCGTTGACGCCCGTTCGTCCGCCGGTCCCGGCTCCCGGGACCGTGACGACCCGGACCGCTCGGTCCCGCCGGCCACCGCTGGCCGGCGGGACCGACGTTGCCCGGAAACATTCTGGTGTGTTTCTCAACAC
>JAEZJH010000432.1 GCA_023436385.1 Pseudomonadota bacterium | reverse complement strand
GCGTGATCGCCTGGATCACGCTCATCCCGTCCTCGTAGGCGAAGGTGCCGGGCTTCTGAACCTCGCCCAGCACGAACACCTTCTTCGAGTTGGCCTCCTTGATGAACACCGTCACCTGCGGGTTCTTCAGGTAGCCGTCGGCGAGGCAGGTGGTGAGGAGGCCGGAGACCTGGGTGGCGGTCTGACCGGCGACGGCGACGCGCCCGCAGAACGGGAAGGCGATCGCCCCATCGCTGGAGACACGATAGGCACCGGTGAGCTCCTGCTCGCCGACCACCCGGATCTCGAACACGTCGTTCGGTCCCAGGGTCTGGGCGGGCACCACCGGGCCGGAGGCCACCGCCTTCTCGTGAGCTGCCCGCCGGGCGGAGGAGGAGGAGCCGGCGCAGCCGGCGACGAGAGACAGAAGCAGGGACGAAACCAGTATCGTGCGAGCCATCGGTCCGGCAACCTATCACGGATCGGCGCCGCGCGTGAGGCGGGTCGGGCAGCCGACGCACCCACCGCGCCGCGAAAAACCCCGGATACACGAACGGCCGGGGAAGCGTCCCCGGCCGCGTGGACCACGACAACTCGAGCGAGCGATCGGCTAGTACGAGGCGCGCAGCTTCGCGAAGAACTCGCTGCGCGTGTAGTCGACCATCGGGGCGTCGGACAGCGACGAATCCCGGCTGGTGTGAGCGTAGCCGACGCTCCCGGTGAGCCAGGTGGAGATCTGGTAGGTGGGCCCGAGCGCCACGGTCAGCATGGTGTCGTCCCGCAGGTCGCCGAACTTGATGGTGTCGTGGGCGATCTCGCCGTCGACGGTGAGCTTCTCGCCGAACGCGGCGCGGGCCTTCCCGTAGAACCGATCGTCGCTGTAGTAGAGCGAGCTCCCGGGGTGCGGCTCGAACGACCGGAGGTAGCCGGCCTTCAGCTCGAACTGCTCCGTGAACCGGTAGCCGGCCTCGGCCTGCCCGACCATGCTCTTGAAGCCGACGCCACCCTTCAGCTGATCGCCCCAGCCGCCCTTCACCGTCACCCCGAGCTTCGGGGTGATCAGGCCGGAGAGGCCGGCCATGATCTTCAGGCTGTCGCTGTCGTACTTCTCGAGCGGCCGGACCATCTTCCCGCTGCCGTCCGCCGCCTTGATCTCGCCGATGTAGCTCCGGGTCGAGTAGGAGGAGTCGAGCACCAGGGCGGTCTTGGGGAGGAACTTCCAGGTCGCGTCGAGGTGGAAGGTGTGGGTGAGGTAATCGAACGCGGAGACCGAGTCGGAGTCGCAGGCGGGGTCGTTGTTGTCGCAGCCGGCGACCAGGCCGCCCTCGTAGTGCTCGAAGTGCTCGTAGGCGAGGCTGTAGCCCGGCTCGATCACCAGCGACTTGGCGCCGGGCTGGATGCCCAGGCGGACGCGGGCGTTGTTGTAGTCGGAGATGGTGCCGACGGCGAGGACCAGCATCGAGGTCCGGTCGCTGCGCCGGAAGGTGTCCTCGACCTGGAAGTAGACATTGCCGTTGGGGTTGAAGGTGGCCGCGGCCTCGGCCTGCGCCCCCACCCGGTTCTGCTCGGTGGTCCCCTCGTTCTCCGTCCCCAGGTACTGGATCAGGTCGACGTAGGCCGACAGCTCCAGCTGCACCGATTCACCGGGCACCGTCAGATCGAAGCCGGGCCGGTAGTGCATCCCGATGTCGCCATAGGGATTGAACGTCTCGGAGCCGGTGACCGGGTCGATCTCACCGATGTACCCGACCAGCTCGTCGTAGCGAGACTCGACCTCGAGGTACGGGTGCAGCCGGCCGTCGCCGATCCGGATGCCGTTCTCCTGCGCGGTCGCTGCCAACGGAACCAACGCGAGCGCCGCCGCCACGCCGGACGCAGTCCAAAATCGCATCTGCCGATCCTCTCGAGCCAAGCCCGCCTCCCCTACGCCACGCCGCTCGCGGCGCGATTCCACGTCGGTCTACCGACCGTTTCCCACCACCGGGGGGGCGACACCGCCGCTCCACCCGGCCCCGAACGTCGCTACTTGGTCGGGCTTGCCGCCGCCGGCCGCGCGAAGGGAATCGACTGCGGCTGGATGGGGCTGTCGTCGTACTCGGGCTGCGCCAGGACATCGACCGAGGTCTTGCCGTCGCCGGCCTCGCTCTGGCCGACGCACTCCGCCGCCCCGGCCTTGACCTCGTTGGCCTTCTTCCGAAGCGCCGCCAACTTCGCGTTCTCCCGGGTAACGGAGTCGTCGTCGTGCTTGCCGACGGCCGTCTCCAGCGCCGACGAGGCGGTCTTCCCGGCCTCGACCAGGCCCTTCAACTGGGAGAGCCGCTCACCCAGGCAGTTGGCCCGGATCGTGTCCCCGGCCTCCTGGGCTTCGGCGAACGTCGCCTGGACCTCGCCAGCCGTCTTCTCGATGGCGGCGACGGCCTGCCGCGCCGCCGCGACCTGCCCGTTAACCGGCGCGGCCTGGTCGGCCTTCTGCCCGGAGGAATCCGCCGCCAGGGCCATCCCCGGAAGCGTTGCGATCGCCAACCACGAAATCAGAGCAAATCCACGCAAGATCCCACCCCGCCGTCAGTGCAGGCCCCCGAAATGGGGCAAATATAGAGGCCGCCTGATTGCCTGTCAACGAAACATCGGGGCAAACGGGCGATCCGATTCTCGCCGAAATGTCGAGGGATTCCCGCTATCCTCCCCCGCCCTACACCGACCGCTGCTCCCGGACGGCACCAAACCGCCTCGAAACCGGCGTTTCTGGTGTCGTGATCCGGCCCCGGGGCCCGTCTGCGCCCGCCGCTCCGGCGTGGGAGCGGCGCCTTCCGCCCGCTCAGCCCGGCTGGAACAGGAAGGGATAGGAGACCGGCACCTCTTCCTCCGGCTTGAACGGCAGGCTCCAGCCCCGGACGATCGTCCGGATGCAGGCCCCGACGCCGGGGTTCAGGCCGTTCTCCTCGATCTCCACCGAGGCGACCCGCCCCGAGGTGGCGATCACGAACCGCACCACGATCTTCCCGGCGAGCGACGGGTTCCGCTTCAGCTCCTTCTCGTAGCAGGCCTTGATGCCGGCGATACGGCTGCGGACGAAGCGGGCCACCGCGTCCCGGTCGACGGTGGACGACTCCACCTCCGGGCCGCCCATGGTCTCCACCTTGGCCACCACCACCTCGCGCTTCGCCGCCAGGCCCACGCCGGCGCCGCCGGTGGTCCCCAGGTCGCCGATCCCGGCGGTGGTCCCGGTGCCGCCGCCCCGGGTCTGGCTCCCCAGCTTGTCGGCGGTGGCCATACCGACCCGGGTGGCGCCGGCGAGGGCCGCCGCCACATCGGCGGGGCCGGTGCCGGAGGAGAGCACGTCGTCGAGGGCTCCGCTGCCGTCGCCTTCCGACCCGATCACCGCCAGCAGGCCAGCGGCCCCGACCTTCTGCTCGAGCTCGCTCTTGGTGGCGGGGGCCTTGGGCGCCTCGTCGCGCTTCGCCACCTTTTCCGGCGTCGTCGGGGCCTTCTCCGCCACCGCCTCCTCGACCTTCGGCTCCTCCTCGGGCAGCTCCTGGGGCCGCTCCGGCATGATCATCCGGACCATGCGATCGGGGATCTGGTCGAGCGTCACCTGCTCGGTGACCTCGCGCTGCGAGACGATCCCGACCAGCGAGTAGCTGGTCACCAGGCAGCCGACGAGGAGCCCGAAGAAAAGCCGGTCGGCGCTGCCAAAGAAGCCGCCGACGCCGCTGGTCGCCGGGACCTGGCCGGCGGGGGCGGTGCGGGCCGCGGGCCGGGGCGCCGGCGGGGGCACGAACTGGAACAGCACGGTGACGTCGCCCAGGACCACCTTGCCCCGGGCTCCGGGCGGCAACTCGACCTGGAAGAGCCCGGGGGACCGGCAGAAGATTCCCGGGGCGCCCTTGAGCGCCGGGACCTCCACCGGCGTCCCGTCCAGCGCCACCATCCCCGCCATCCCGTCGACGAAGCCGAACCGGTAGGCGCCGCCGTGGGGCTCGAGGAGCGGGAAGGAGTCGGGGAGTCCGGGCGCGGCGACGACCACGGCGTTCTTCTGCCCGCGGCCGGCCGTTACCGTCTCCGGCCGGCGGAGGAGCCGGTCCTCGACCAGCTTTCCGTCCCGGAGCACGCCGATCCGGAGGAGCTTCGTCTGTGGCGTCGCGGCCATCGTTCCCTGGGTCCTCCGGCGCCGTCGCCCGGCCCGTGCCCCGCTGCCGTCGCTCCTAGAAGAGCTCGCTCTCCTGCGACTTCACGATCTTCGGCAGGAAGCTCTCCGCCTTCTCCGACTCGTCGAAATCCACGTTCGCGCGCTGCAGGATGTAGAAGGCCTCGGGCTTCTGGAACTTGCCCTCGACGGTGAGGGCCTCGATCCGCAGCACCTTCCGGCCCCGCGCCGGACGCTTCTCCTCGGCGCCGGACGAGTCCGGGGCGAGGAGCAGTGCGCCGAGGAGCGCCAGCCCGAGGGCGGTTCGAGTCCTCCCGATCATCGGCCGCTTCCCCCTCATTTCGGCTTCCGCCGTTCCGGCGGCGGCGCCGGCGTCGGTCCCCCGATCTTGCCACCGTCGATCGCCGGACGCGAAACTTCCGGCGCCGGCGAGCGCGTTTTCGCGTCGGGCGTGGCGGCGGCGGGCGCCGGCGCGGTCCGGGCCCGGGCGGCCTCCTCCGC
>JAEZJH010000428.1 GCA_023436385.1 Pseudomonadota bacterium | reverse complement strand
GCGGAGGAGGCGGCGGCAGCCGTCGACGCGGAGGCGGTGGCCGAGGCGGCCGCCGCGGCCGCCGCGGCCGCGGCGGAGAAGGTCCGACGCACCAAGGAAGTGGTGGTGGGTCTCCTCGAGCGGCTCGGCGTCCAAGCCGACGTCGAGGTCCAGGACGGGCCCGAGGCGATCGTCTGCAACCTCCAGGTTCGGGGGGGCGGCGACCTCTTCGCGACCGGGCCCCGGGGTCAGGTGCTGGAGGCGGCGCAGTACCTGATCAACAAGCTGGTCAACCGGGACGCCGAAGGGCGGAAATGGATCAACCTCGAGCTCGGGGGATCCCGGCCCGCCGAGCCCGACCCGGCGGTGGAGCGGATGGCGCTCCGCCTCGGCGAGGCGGCCCGGCGGATGGGCAAGACCCTGACCGTGGTGCCGATGCAGGCGAAGGATCGGCGGCGCGTCCACGTGGCGCTGGCCGCGGTGGAGGGGGTCGAGACCCGCAGCGAGGGAGACGGCTTGTTCCGCCGGCTCCTGGTCGAGCCAAAGCGCTGATGGCCACGCCCCGGCGCGATCCGCTGTTCGGCGCAGCGGTGTTGAAGCTGTCGTTCGCGCTCCGCGGCCACGGGGCCGAGGAGTCCTTCCGGTTCGTCTACGAAGGCGTGCTGCGGGACCTCAAGGTCACCGACGAGCAGGTCGATCGGTACCTGGACGAACACCGGGAGGAGGTCGAGGCGGCGGTCCGGGGGAAGAAAGGGTAGGGCGCCTGCGCGTCGTCGAGGTACCGGGGCCGGCTACGGGAGACCGTCGCCGGCCTTCTCGTATCCGCGCGGGGGAAGGCCCGGCGTGTCGCGGCGGCACTGGGCTGGAGGATCCCGGCTCGTACCAGGAGTATGTCTCTGCTCCAGGAGTGAGAGGGGAAAGAAAATGGGCCGGCTCCGTGGGGAGCCGGCCCGGGGGTGATGTAGCGGGGAAGGAGGCGCTACATCGGGTTCGGGCCACCGTCGCCGGGCTCGGTGCCGGGCTCGGTGCCGGGCTCGGTGCCGGGGTCGGTACCGGGGTCGGTGCCCGGATCCGTACCCGGGTCGGTACCGGGATCGGTCGGCTCCTCGCTCGAGCCATCGTCCTCGGGGGTGGTCAGCCAGATCACCGGCTGGATCCGCAGGACGCCGTCCTTGGTCTCGGAGAGCGCCCGGTCGAGGTCGATGGCCAGCGGGATCTCTACCATCTCGCCTTCGGGAACCACGATCGTGCCCTTGATCTTCAGGCCCGAGTTGCTGCCGGAGGGGACGCGGACCGGAATGAAGTAGCCGTCGGCGGTGACGGCGTGGCCCTGATCGCCGTCGCGGAGGACGAGCCGGAGCTCGGTGATGGTGCCGGCGGGGATCGGGGCCATCGTCAGCTCGGCGAGGTCGCCGTTCTGCAGGGCGATGAGATCGATGACGGTCGACTCATCTTCGAGGATGTCGACCCAGCCCGCCTCGTCGTGGCGCACGCGGATGTCGACCACGTCGAGGAGGATTTCCGAGTAGGCGCCGGCAGCCACCGGCGTGAGCGCCTGGTTGGCGGAGGCGTCCCGGGCGGTCACTCGCACGCTCGACGTTTCGCCGCTGCAGGCGAACGAGGCCGCTGCCAGAGCGACGAGAAGAACGGTGGGGAAGCTACGCATCGGGAGGTATCCTCCTGGTAATGGGTTGCGGGTAGAGGACGACCGGCCGGTGCCTCGGTTACGGCGGGTTGCTACCCGGGCGACTCGGGTGCGGGAGGGTTCGGCGGCGTTCGGGCGGGGTAGCCGGTGGGGGGAGGGGTCGGGAACGACGCCGCTGGCGGGCCCGATGGGCCGGAGACCCGGATGGGGCGGGTGTTTTGGGCTTCGGGATTTCCTTGTGGATCAATTGTGGGGGACCACTGGGTAACTCGCCAAGTCCGCGAATTTACGTCAGGGAGAAGGGGTTTCACGTGGAACGGGCTGTGGAGAAACATCTGGATTGGCTGGGACGGGAGGCCGCGAACTCCTTCGGCGTGGAGGTCTCCGCTGAGGCCGGAGCGCGGCTGGCGCGGTTCGTCGACGAGCTCTTGCGCTGGAATCGGAAGTTCAACCTGACCTCGATTACGCAGCCTGCCGAGATCGCGGAGAAGCACCTCTTGGACTCGGTGGCGCTGGTGCCCCGCGTTCCGCCCGGAGCCACGGTGCTCGATGCTGGAACGGGAGGAGGCTTTCCGGGAGTGCCGCTGGCGATCCTTCGGCCGGACGTGCAGGTCGTCCTCGTCGACCGGACCGAGAAGAAGGTGCTGTTCTTGAAGTCCGCGCTCGCCAGCACCGGCGTCGACAACGCCCGGGCCCTCCACGCTCGGCTCGAGGGAGACCCCACCGCGGAGCGGATTTCCCCCTGCGACGTGGCGGTCTCGCGCGCCTTCGTCGCGCCCGAGGAGTGGCTGCGGTTTGGCGCGGCGTACGTCCGTCCCGGCGGGCGGGTGGTGGCGATGCTCGGGACCGAGGAGCCTTCGGAAGTAGTGGAAAAGGCTGGGGTTCCGCCGGGCGAGGTGATCGAGGCGTCGGGGTATCGGCTGACGTCCGGCGACCGGCGCGGGATCGTCGTGCGGCTGGTACGCGGGAATGCCTAGTTAAGTAGTTAACCCGGTTGCGGAGAGTGGGGGAGAATGGGGCGGCCCGGCCGATCGCGCGGGACGCCTCTGCGCCGACGAACCGGTTTCGGAAGAGGGCGGGTTTACCGGATCACTCCTCCGCTCGGGACCGGCGGCGGCGCCGGACCGCTCGCCGACACCGTTCGCCGCGTTCGGCGCCGCCTCCCAGGGCCTCTCGGGTACCGTCCGCACGGCGCGGGCGGGGCGGCTCGGGCCACTCCCGTCGACGGTCGAGGGCGAAACCAGGGTTGGGATGCACGTTGGGGGCGTCGGACGCCGGCTGCGAGCCTCGATGGGCGCGCCGATTCGGCCAGGCGGTCCGGTCACGGCGAGATCGTCTGCGGTCTGGCCGTTCATGCGTCCTGGTTCCGGGAGTGGCGAGCGCTAGGTCACAATAGGTCCTGATTCCCACAGGTTGCGGCAGGTTCGGAAGTTCCGGGCGGGCGCTTTCGGCCGCGCGGGTCAAGCGACCGCACCTGCGGACACGCGGCCGTCAGAACTCCTAACCCCCCTCCTCGTCCCCAAGCCCGGCTCCCTAGAGAGCTGCATCGAGCCGACGGGGTGGGTCCCGGAGACGTCAGAACCTCCGAGCCCCTCCGTGGCCTCGCTCCATCGCCCGCTGGTGCTGCGTCGGACCGATGAGGCGGAACTCGGCGAGGACGGGAGTTTCGGCGACCTCCCCGGAGTCGCCTCCGTTGCTCGGCGAGAGCGGCGTGCTGCTGACGTGGTGGCTCAAGGAGACGTCAGAACTTCTGACCCCCGCCCCAGCCTCGGCCCCGAGGCCGCTCGAGAGTTGCGTCGCGCCGACTGCGGAACTCCGCGAGGACGGGACCTTCGAGGCCCAACCCGGAGTCGCCTCCGATGCTCGGCGAGAGCGGCGTCCAGCTGACGAGGTGGATCAAGGAGACGTCAGAACTTCTGACCCCCGCCCCAGCCTCGGTCCCGGGGCCGCTCGAGAGATGCGCCGAGCGGACGAGGGCGGACTCCTTCTTCTGCTCGCCGGCGGAGCTCCCGGTCGATCAAGGCCGTGTGTCGGTGAGGCAGCCGTTGGTTGGGGTCTCGGCGAGGGGGCACCTCGATCACGACCGGCCGTACCCATCCAGCGACCGTGGGCTGGTCTGGACGAGCATCGAGAAGCGCACGTTGCGCCGCGACACAGGTTGGAAGAACGGGTGCACGCGCTGCTTCTCGACCTGCAGGTAGCCGAGCGCGACGACGGCGAGGAGCTGTGACCTGCGGATCGGGGACGCGGGAAGAGGCTCGCCCATGGCGCCGGGGCCTGCGGCGGCGGATGGCTTCGAACCATGCCGGGGCCGGGGGGCGCGGGAGTCCGCCGGGTGGAAGGGTGGGGCCTGGCGCTCGTTTCCCTTTGACGCCTCGAGGTGCCCTTGGCCGGATCGAGTCCGAGGCGGCCCGGTGGGCCGGGTCGTGGTTCGGAACCGCGGGAGGCAGCGACCGTATACGGATGGCAGGCGTCACCGAGCCTTGGCCGCCCAGCGCCCTGCCTCCGGTGGCGATTCTCAATCCCCGGGGTACCACTGCGCGGTTCGCCGTGGCCAGATGCTGAGGGGTCGGCGTGCCCGGGGGCTGGCGATTCGACGGGTCGGCGCCGGCAGGTCCAGTGGGTACTCGGCGGCCGAGCGCGGTCACCTCGAGCCCTGCAAGCAGGCGGAACCACTGGGCGAATATCCGGGACAGGCGGGGGGCCGAATGACCCCGAGAGCCTGCACACGGGATTCGGCCGACACGGGCCGATCAAGAAGCACCCAGATCGGCTCGCTCCCGGCCCGGTCTGAGGTAGGCAGGCCATTGAACCTGCCGTGACCCCAGGTGGTGAACGACCGGACGGAAGCAGCCGGCTTGGAGTTGCCGCGGCGCTCGAGAGCGGGGGTCCTTGCAGGGGATCGCGCCGGCGCCGGTGGCGACGGGTCGCCCGTCTCCGGCCCGGGTGCCGGCGGCAATTTCGGTGTCTCGGTGACCGACCGAGAAGGCGCGAATCGGTCCCCATTCATCAACACCCGGAGGATGCGGGAGGATGACCGCACCGCCGAGTCGCCATCCAGGATCGCCGGTGCCGCTGGCCCGGGCCGCGGCGGGGTCTGCCGCGCCAGCGCCGG
>JAEZJH010000160.1 GCA_023436385.1 Pseudomonadota bacterium | reverse complement strand
GGGCGGAGGAGCGGTTCTGGCGGGTGGCGATCAAGCCCGGGAAGCCGTTCGGCCTGTTTCGCCTGGGTGGCGCGCCGGTGTTCCTCCTCCCCGGCAACCCCGCCTCCGCGTCGGTGACCTTCGAGCTGTTCGTGCGGCCCGCGCTCCGGCGCCTGGCCGGGCTCCCCGGCCACGGCCGCCACGAGGTGCGGGTACCGCTCGCCGCACCGGCCCGGAAGCCGGTCGACCGGACCGTCTTCGCCCGGGGCAACCTGGTCGACGGCGTCTTCGTCGCCACGCCCTTCCAGGCGAGCGGGCTCACCCGGTCGCTGGTGGGGCAGCGGGCCCTGGCGATCCTCCCGGTCGGGAAGGCGGAGCTGGCCGCCGGCGACGAGGTGGTCTGCCGGCTGCTGTGACGGAGCCGGGCCCGAGGCGCGGCTATTCGCCCGGCGGGCCCTCGCCCGACCGCCCGCCGCCGCCCACCACCACCCGCATGATCCGCGGCGCTTCCCCACCCGTGGCCACGTCGCAGTGGGCACAGGCCTCCGTGCCCGGGCCGGTGCCGCAGGTCCGGCAGCGTTTGAGGATCTCCAGGGTGGCGGCGAACTCCACCTGGAGCCGCTTCAACGCCGCCAGCCGCCGCTCCGTCCGCTCGAGCTGCGTGGCGAGGACGTCCCCGAACCGCACCGCCATCTCCGGAGCGTCGGCGCAGCCCTCGCGGAGCGCGAGGAGCCGCCGGATCTCGTCGAGCGAGAGGTCGAGCTCCCGGAGATCGGTGATCAGCTGGAGCCGTTCGAGGTCCGCCCGCGTGAACAGCCGCCGGCCGCCCGGGGCCCTGGCCGGCCGCAGGATCCCCGCCTCCTCGTAGAAGCGTACGGTGCGCAGCGTGTTTCCCGTGCGGCGCGCCAGGTCGCCGGTGGTAAGGGCGTCGACCTGCCCGTTGGCGTCAATTTTCACGGTCCTCCCGTCCGTCCCCGCCGGGACCCTCGGGAATCGATAACGGCGACGGGACCGTCCGGCAAACCGCGGCGTTTTCCCGCCCTCAGAACCGGTCGCCCCGGGCCGGGAGCCCGGCTTGACGCCCCCCCGGCACCCGACTATACCCGCCCGGAAACCCGCGGAATCCGGGCCTTCCACTGGCCCACCGAGCCCGAACCCCATGCCCGAACAGCGCACCCCCAACGCCGCCCCCGCCCTCTACGCCGAGGCCCTCCTCCCCACCAGGCGGGGGCCCCTCCGGATGCTGGTCTTCCGGGACGCCGATGGCATCGAGCACGTCGCCCTGGTGAAGGGCGAGGTGGCCGGCCGGCCGGGCGTGGTCTGCCGGGTGCACTCCGAGTGCCTCACCGCCGAGGTGATGGGCTCGCTCAAGTGCGACTGCCGCGAGCAGCTCGAGTCGGCGCTCGACGCCATCGCCGCCGCCGAGGCCGGGGTCCTGGTCTACCTCCGGCAGGAGGGCCGCGGCATCGGCCTGGGCAACAAGATCCGCGCCTACGCGCTCCAGGCCTCGGGCCTCGATACCTACGAGGCCAACCGCCACCTCGGCTTCGAGGAAGATCTCCGCTCCTACGAGACGGCCTCGGCGATCCTCCGGCACCTGGGCGTGGTCTCGGTGGACCTGATCACCAACAACCCGCTGAAGGTGAAGGGCCTCGAGGACGGCGGGATCGGCGTTCGCCGGCGCATCCCCTCGATCGTCGTCGCGAACCCCTACAACGCCGGCTACCTCGAGACCAAGCGCGAGGTGGGCGGGCACCTGCTCGAGCAGATCGCCCGCCCGACCGACAAGGTCGGCTGACCGGCGCCTACCCGAGCCGCGCCGCCGCGGCCCGCACCGCCCGCTTCAGCCCCTGGAACGGCATCGCCGCCACCGCCTCGGCGACCGGGAGCCAGGCCGACTCCGCGTGCTCCGCCGGATCGATCCGCACCGCCGCGTCCGCCGGCGCGATCGCGGCGAAGGCGTGCTCCCGGAAGAAGCGCGGCTCCTCGCCATAGCCGAAGCCGTGCACGTAGGCGAGATCGACCACCGGCAGCGCCAGCCCGGTCTCCTCGCCAAGCTCCCGGGCCGCCGCCGCGGCGGGCGTCTCGCCCGGCTCGATCTTCCCGGTGACCACCTGCGGGAAGCCGCCCCGGGCCTGGTTCCGGGTGAGCACCAGCGCCTCGGGGCCGCGGGTCGACGGGCGAACCACCGCCACCGACACGGTCTCCTGGTCGAAGCCCGCCTCCACCACCTCCGCCTCGAACACCGCGCCGAACTCCGCAGCGGCGAACCGGGCCGTCTCCGCGAAGTCGACCGGGTGCCCGAGCAGCGAGGCGATCGATCCGACGCCGCGCTCGGTGATGCCGCAGGGGTTGATCAGCCGGAAGTGGTCGAGGTTGGTGTTGATGTTGAGGGCGAAGCCGTGGGTGGTGATCCACTTCTTGATGTGGATGCCGATCGCCCCGGCCTTCACCGCCTTCGGGTCCGACTCCTCGCCCACCCAGACCCCGGTCCACTTCGGGATCCGGCCGGCGACCAGGCCGTACCGGGCCAGGGTCCGGATCAGCGCCTCCTCGACGCCGCGGACGTACTTCCGCACGTCCTGGCGGTCGGGCTTGAGGTCGAAGATCGGGTAGCCGACCAGCTGGCCGGGGCCGTGGTAGGTGACGTCGCCGCCGCGGTCGGTGGGGAAGACCTCCACCCCGGCCCGCGCCAGCATCGCGTCGGTGGCCAGGATGTTGGAGCGGTCGGCGCCGCGCCCCAGGGTGAGGACCGGCGGGTGCTCGAGGAGGAGCAGGGTGTCACCCGCCCGCTTCTCCTCGACGGCCCGGGACAGCTTCGCCATCAGGGCGAGGCCGTCCTCGTACTCGACGCGCCCCAGGTGTCGAACGGTGATGGTGCGGCGCATCCAGTTGTCTCCCTTTATCGCAGTTCGGCCAGGAGCAGCGCCGGCTCGGCGACGTAGGCGATCACGTCGTAGGCGAACCGCGCCCCCTCGGCTCCGTCGACGTTCCGGTGATCGAAGCCGAAGGAGAGGTTCATGATGTCCCGGACCGCGATCGAACCGTCGGCGGTGACCACCGGGCGCTTCTGGATCCGGTGCACGCCCATGATCGCCACCTCGGGGTGGTTGAGGATCGGGGTGGCGAGGAGGCCACCCAGGGCGCCCAGGGAGGTGATGGTGAAGGTCCCGCCGCCGACGTCGGCCTGCGCCAGCCGCCGGCCCCGGGCCGCGTCGGAGAGGCTGACCACCTCCCGGGCGATCTCCCGCATCGAGAGC
>JAEZJH010000373.1 GCA_023436385.1 Pseudomonadota bacterium | reverse complement strand
CGCCAGGCCGGAGGAGGACGAGGCGCTCCGGCTCCAGTTCCTCTCCAACTGTCTGGCCATGGGCGGCCGCCCCTAGGACGCGAACCGGGTGCCTCGCCCGAAGGAGAGGGGACGGAAATGCCGGACTTGAACGACAAGACGATGAAGGCGCTGGCGCTGGTGGGGGCGGGGATCATGTCCATCGCCACCATGTC
Source organism: Pseudomonadota bacterium (assembly GCA_023436385.1). GTDB lineage: Bacteria > Myxococcota > Myxococcia > Myxococcales > Vulgatibacteraceae > JAEZJH01. Next base: position 4,963 of record JAEZJH010000373.1, on the reverse strand, counting down.
GAAGGTGGGGACGCTGGCGCTGACGCTGCTGAGCTTCGGCACCGGGATGGCCTACCGGGTCTGGTACGGCCTCGGCTGGTAGGCGGGGAGAGGGAGAAACCGGCCGTTCGGAGGCCGTGGGGGCGCCCGAGGGAGGCGGCGCCCTCGCCTTGACCGGGTCGGGGTCGCATGCTAGCGAAGCGGGTTCCCCGCGGCATTCGACCAGCCGCGCGCAGGCCGCCCGCGACGACGGTTCGGCCCACTCCCTCGACCCGTGGCCCCGTCCGCGAGCGAGAAGGCGACTCCATGCCCGCGACCCCCGACTACAAGGACACGCTCAACCTCCCGCGCACGGATTTCCCGCAGAAGGCGAACCTGCCGCAGCGGGAGCCCTTGATCCTCGTGCAGTGGCAGCAGGGGAAGATCTACGAGCGGCTCCTCGAGAAGAACGCGAAGGGCGAACGCTTCGTCTTCCACGACGGGCCCCCCTACGCGAACGGCCACATCCACCAGGGCCACATGCTGAACAAGACCCTGAAGGACATCGTGGTCAAGTACCGGAGCCTCGAGGGCCGCCTCACCGACTTCGTCCCCGGCTGGGACTGCCACGGCCTCCCGATCGAGCTGCAGGTCGACAAGAAGCTGGGGCCCAAGAAGCGGACGATGTCGAAGGTGGAGATCCGCGAGGCCTGCCGGCAGTACGCCCTCGAGTTCGTCGACATCCAGCGGAAGGAGTTCCAGCGCCTGGGCGTCTTCGCCCGCTGGGACGAGCCGTACCTGACCATGGCCTACGAGTACGAGGCCGACACGGTGCGGATGCTGGGGAAGTTCGCCGAGCGGGGCGGGCTCTTCCGGGGCAAGAAGCCGGTCTACTGGTGCATCCACGACCGCACCGCGCTGGCCGAGGCGGAGGTCGAGTACGCCGAGCACGTCTCGCCCACCATCTACATCGGCTTCGACGTGGTCGCGGGCCTGGCCGAAAAGGTCCCGGAGGCCCGGGGCCAGAAGGCCCAGGTGGTGATCTGGACCACCACCCCCTGGACCATCCCCGCGAACCTGGCGGTCGCGGTCCACCCGGCCTTCACCTACGTCCTCTACCGCCTCGACGATCGGCTGGTGGTGGTGGCGAAGGACCTCCTCCTCCGCTTCCTCGCCGACGTCGCCCCCGATCACCTGGCGGTGAAGGACGTGGCCGTGGCCGGCGCGGAGTTGTCCGCGGCCTCGCTCACCGATCCCTCCCGGATTCTCGCCTACATCGAGGGCTCCGACCTCGAGGGCGTCCGCTACGCCCATCCGTTCCTGCCCCGGGAGTCGCCGGTGATCCTGGGCGACCACGTCACCCTGGAGCAGGGCACCGGCCTCGTCCACACCGCCCCGGGCCACGGCCAGGAGGACTACGTCGTCGGCCTGAAGTACGGCCTCGAGGTGCTCAACCCGGTGGACGACGCCGGCCGCTTCACCGCCGAGGCGGGCGACGACCTGGTCGGCAAGGGCGTCTTCGAGGCCAACCCGCTGGTGGTGGAGAAGCTCCGGGCCTCGGGGCACCTCCTCCAGGCCGGCAGCATCGCCCACTCCTATCCCCACTGCTGGCGCTGCTCGAACCCGGTGATCTTCCGGGGCACCGACCAGTGGTTCATCTCCATGGAGACCAACGACCTTCGCGCCAAGGCGCTGGCCGAGGTCGAGAAGGTCCGCTGGATCCCGAAGTGGGGCCGGGACCGGATCCACGGGATGCTGGAGAACCGGCCGGACTGGTGCATCTCCCGGCAGCGGGTCTGGGGCGTGCCGATAACCGTCGCCTACTGCGAGGACTGCGGCGAGCCGGTGCTCGATCCCGCGCTCTTCGAGAACGCGGCGAAGATCTTCGAGCGGGAAGGCGCCAGCGCCTGGTTCGCCCGGCCGGTGACCGACTTCCTCCCCGCGGGCAAGCGGTGCGAGAAGTGCGGCGGCGCCTCCTTCCGCCCGGAGAAGGACATCCTCGACGTCTGGTTCGACTCCGGCGTCTCGTACCAGGCGGTCTGTGGCCGGCGGCCCAACCTCGGGGTCCCGGTGGACCTCTACCTCGAGGGCTCGGACCAGCACCGCGGCTGGTTCCACTCCTCGATGCTGGTCTCCGTGGGCACCGCCGACCGGGCGCCCTACAAGACCGTCCTCACCCACGGCTTCGTCGTCGACGGCGAGGGGAAGAAGATCTCCAAGAAGCTGGGGAACTACGTCGATCCCCTCAAGCTCCTCCAGCAGTACGGCGCCGACATCATGCGGCTCTGGGTGGCGGCGGAGGACTACCGGGACGACATCCGCACCTCGCCGCAGATCTTCACGCAGCTCGCCGAGGGCTACTTCCGGATCCGGAACACGCTCCGGTACTGCCTCTCCAACCTCTTCGACTTCGACCCGGCGAAGGACGCGGTGGCCGTCGACGAGCTGCCGGAGGCCGACGCCTACGCCCGCTCCCGGCTCCAGTCCTTCATCGCCCGGGTCCGGCAGGCCTACGAGAACTACGAGTTCCACCTCGTCTACAAGGCGGCGGTGGACTTCTGCGCCGCCGAGATGAGCGCCTTCTACCTCGACGCGCGGAAGGATCTCCTCTACACCGGCCGGCCCGACGGCAAGGCCCGGCGGGCGGCGCAGACGGTGCTCTTCGAGGTCGCCCGGGACCTCACCCGGCTGCTCTCGCCGGTCCTCTCCTTCACCTGCGAGGAGGCCTGGGGCCACCTCCCCGGCGAGAAGGCCGACTCCATCTTCCTCGCCGGCCTGCCGGCGCCCGACGTTCGGCCCGGCGACGCCGCGCTGGAGGAGCGCTTCGGGCGGATCCTCGCGGTCCGTGCCGCGGCGCAGAAGCGCCTCGAGGAGGCCCGCCGCGACAAGCGGATCGGCAAGTCCCTCGACGCGAAGGTGATCCTCGGCGCCACCGGCGAGACCTACACCTTCCTCCGGGATCACCTCCCGGCGCTGCCCGAGCTGCTGATCGTCTCGCAGGTCGAGGTGGTGGAGGGCGAGGCGCCCAACGGCGCTGCCGATCCGGGGACGGGGGTCTCGGTGGCGGTGGAGAAGGCCGCCGGCGAGAAGTGCGTCCGCTGCTGGAACTACAGCACGGAGCGGGGCCACGACGCGGCCCACCCCGAGCTCTGCCCGAAGTGCACCGAGGCCCTCCGTCCCGCCTAGGGACGGAGGACAGGAGACCGCTTGGCGACCCGCTGGAAGATCCTGATCACCCTATCGCTCTTCATCGTCGTCGCCGACCAGATCACCAAGTTCTGGGCGGTCGATGATTTGACCCGGGCCTTCGAGAACGCCAACGCGGTCACCTTCACCGAGAAGGTGGACGCGTACTTCGGGCTCCGGGACCTCGAGCGGCAGCGGAAGCCGCCGGTGGTGATCCTCGACGACTACTGGCAGCACCGCTACGTGGAGAACCCGGGCGCCGCCTGGGGCAGCTTCCGCGGGATCCCCGAGGACCTGCGGGTGCCGTTCTTCTACGTGATCTCGATCGGCGCCGTCGTCTTCATCTTCTTCTATTACCGGAAGCTCGACGAGCGGCAGCGGCTCTTGCAGGTGGCGCTGGCGCTGGTCCTGGGCGGCGCGATCGGGAACTTCCTCGACCGCCTGATCCACGGCTACGTGGTCGACTTCATCGACTGGCACTGGCGGAACGATCCCAACCTGCACTGGCCCACCTTCAACGTCGCCGACATCGGGATCAGCGTCGGCGTCAGCTTGATGATCCTCGAGGCCCTCTTCTCCCGGAAGAAGTCGGGCGAGGAGTCCGCGGTGGGCGAGCGTTCGCCGGCGAGTCACGGGCGCTAGGAGGACGGGATGCATCCGTATCTGATTCCCTGGCTGACCCTGTCCGCCGAGGTCCTCACCGTCCTCGCCTACGCGCTGGCCGCGGCGGTGGCCCTCTTCGTCGGCTGGCTGGTCCGGGGCTGGCTCGCCACCGGGAAGTCGGGGGCGTGGGCGCCGGCGGCGTTCGCCGCGGTGGGCACGCTCCTCGCCGGCATCTGGGTGATCCGGGAGAAGCTCCAGCCGATCGAGCCCGGGCCCCTGCCGATCCACACCTACGGCCTGATGCTGGCGATCGCCTTCCTCGCCGCCATCCACGTCGCCGGGCGGGAGGCGGATCGCTCCGGCTTGATGACCAAGGCCCAGCTCAACGACTTCTCCTTCTGGGTCCTGATCTCCTCGATCGTCGGCGCCAAGGGCCTGTTCGTGATCGTCAACTGGTCCGGCCCCAACGGCTACGGCGCCCACCCCGGGCGGATCTTCGACCTGCTCTCCGGGGGCCTGGTCTTCTACGGCGGCTTCATCGGCGCCGCCCTGGCCGGCGTCTGGTGGGCGAAGAAGCACGGGATCCCGTTCCGGGTCCTCGCCGACATCTGCATCCCCTCGGTGGCGCTGGGCCACTTCTTCGGGCGGATCGGCTGCATCGCCGCGGGCTGCTGCTACGGCAAGGTCTGCCACGACCCCCACTTCTTCCTGGGCGCCGAGTACCCCCGGGGCTCGGGCGCGTTCTCCGAGCTCTCGAAGAACCCGGAGTGGGCCGGCTACATCGCCGAACACGGTCTCACCCCGGCCCTCCATCCCACCCAGCTCTACGAGGGCGTCGGGGAGCTGTTCCTCTTCGTGGTGCTCCTCTACCTCCGCCCCTGGAAGCGGTTCCACGGCCAGCTCTTGGCGACCTGGCTCGCGCTCTACGGCGTGCTCCGGCTCTCGATCGAGATGTTCCGCGGCGACTGGCTGCGCGGGATGATCTTCAAGTGGCCGGCGGAAAACCCGCTCCTCCTCTCCACCTCGCAGCTGATCGGCGTGGGGATGGTGACGCTGGCGGTGGTGCTCTGGTTTGCCTGGCGGCCGAAGGACCTCCCGAAGGTCGAGGACGCCGGCGGCGCCGCGCCCGGGGTCGCGTAGGGCGCCGGCCCTCCGGCGCCGGCGGGAGAGCGGCATGCGCTGGCTCGCGGTCTCGGTCGCGCTCCTCGGGCTCAGC
>JAEZJH010000287.1 GCA_023436385.1 Pseudomonadota bacterium | reverse complement strand
ACTTCAGCACTGGCCGCAGCGTGCCGGACGCTAAACGCCCGGAAACTCACGCGGGATGGCCGCCAGCTGCGCTACATGCTTGAAGACGAGCCGGCCGTATCTCGGACGAAGAAGTGATCTAGGGGGGTGTTGGCCGAATTCCCTGACTGACTACCGATCTGACGGTCCAACTGCTTGATCGTCCACCCGCCTCGGAGGGCTTCGTCCTCGTAAAAGTGTCGCGCCGTAGGGTTGGCGACCGCGAGCAGGCGCACGTAATGCGACCACGGCAGCGGGAACCTCGGGAGCTCGCGCGCCTCGAGCGCCGACATTGCGGACACGATCTGCACTCTCTCGGGCTGGGCTCCGGGCGCCAATTGTGCAGACGGCGTCTGCACAATTTCGGAATACGCAAGGTAGAAGGCGCGCATCTGGAAGAGGTTTCGCTTCCCGAAGCCGCGCCCGCACTTCGACGTGAGGTCGTCGGCGAGCCGCTCGATGAGCGCGGCGCCATACTCTGCCCGCCGGCGCCCGCCCTGCTCGTGCTCGACGATGCGCCGGCCAAGGCCCCAGTAGGTTGCCGTCATCGCCGCGTTTACGGAGCGCGAGGCGGCGGTTCGGCCCGTTTCGATCAGGCGGACGACGTCCGCGAGCACGGCGTTGTAGCCGCGCCCTGCTGACCGAACGATCGTGCCCTTCCCCCTCATCGGCTCCCAGAGTGTCCTGCGAGGTCACGCGGGACAAGCAATCATCCTCAGCGGGCGCGGGAGTGGCCGAGGCGATGCGTAGGCGACGACGGCCACGGGAGTCCTACGTCTCCAGCCCATCGCCGCAGCGGCCCGGAGTACCTTCAGCTCCCTGACCAGAGAGATAGTTCGTGGGCTGTCAGGACCAGGGAGCTAGTTTCGAGAGAGGGCTCGGGAAACCGGGCCCTTTCCAGTTCCGGCGGCCGTAGCGACCTCCGCGTTCCCCTGGTGGATCGCGACGCGCCGGGCCCGGGGCGCGTGGAACGTCAGGCGGGTCCCGCCAAGCTGATCATCCACTGCACGCCGAAGCGGTCGACGCACATGCCGAAGTAGGCGCCCCAGGGCGCGTTCGCGAGCGGCATCGTCACGTTCCCGCCCGCCGCCAGCGCGGCGAACACGCGGTCGGCCTCCGCCTTGTCGGCAGCGACGAGGGAGACGTGGAACTGGTTGCCCCACGTGACCGGCGGGCCAAACCCCTCGACGACGTCGCTCGCCATGAGGTGTGTCGCCTCCGTGAGCGGGAGCTGCGCGTGCATGATCAGGGGCTTCGCGGTCTCGGGGACGTCCGGCACGAAGCTCGTCTCGCCGAACGTCTGCATCATGGCGATCCGGGTGCCGAACACCTTCTCGTAGAACTCGAGCGCCTGCTTTGCGGTGCCCGGGAAGTTCAGGTAGACGTGGACGTTCTTCATGTTCCCTCCGGAGGAGGAGTCTCGTGGGGCCGGGGTCGGAACGGCAAGGGTGGGCGGTGGGTATCCGGGGCCTGGCGACGCCCGGCGTGTTCATCGCCGGGCAGGTGCGGCGCGGTCGCCCCGGAGCCGCCGTCCCCGTCGACGACGCTTCGCCGCACTCGCCGATCGGCCTTCCCGGGGTCGCGCTGTTTCGGGCGGCGTGGTAGGGCGAAACGGGGCGAAAGGCTCGGACATGGGCTCGCGAAACCGGGGCGGTCGGTTCCTCTGGCTCGCCTGCGCGCTAGTCGTCGCCGGCCCCGAGCCGGCGCGCGCGGCCGGGGACGTCGAGTTCACGCCCGAATTCGTCGATCGCCTGGACGCCGCGTTGGACGCTCGGGGGTTCACCGGAGTGCTCGACGTCCGCGCGGGCGATCGCACGCTCTGGCGGCGCGTCTCCGGCGCGGCGAAGTCGACGCGCTCCGTCTTCTGGGTGGGGTCGGTGTCCAAGCAGTTCGCCGCGGTGGCGGCGCTGCGGCTCGTCGACCGGGGCGAGCTGTCCCTGGACGCGCCGGTCGCGGGCGCGCTCGCGCTGGGCGACGGCGCGCTGCGGCTCGACGGAACTCCCTGCACGCTGGCGCACGTCCTGAACCACACCTGCGGGCTGCCGGGGGGGAACGTCTGCATGATGACGGGGTTCGACGAGCCCGCCGTCCAGGACCGGTTCCTCCGCTGCGTCGCCGGGCTGAAGCTCGCGTCGAAGCCCGGGGAGAAGCTCGCGTACTCGAACGTCGGCTACGACCTCGTCGGCGTGCTGGTCGCGCGCACGGCGGGCACGTCCTACGGGGCGTTCCTGAAGAAGGAGCTGTTCGATCCCCTGGGCCTCGGGAGCACGGGAGTCGACCTGCGCGCGAACCCCGACGCGCGCCGGCGCCTGGTGCAGGGCGAGGCGTTCGACGGCACCGGCTGGGCACGGACGTGGCCGTGGCTTCTGCTCGACCCCGCCGGCCCGGGGACGGCCGGCGCGGCCGGGAACGTGTTCTCGACCGCCGACGACCTCCACGCGTGGAACCGAGCGCTCCATGGCGGCCGCGTGCTCTCGCCGGCGAGCTACGCCCGGCTCGTGACGCCCGCGCTCGACGACTACGGCTTCGGGCTCGTGATCGACGAGGCGCCCGGCGGCACGCGCTGGATCTGGCACAACGGGTCGCTCACGCCCATGGGCTGGAGTTCGTTCGTCGCGTACGTGCCGTCGGTGGACGTGTCGGTCGTGGGGCTCGCGAACCGGGGCCGGCACACGAGCCACGTGATGCGGGCAACGCGGAGCCTCGTGTTCGCTGCGCTGGGCGAGAAAGTCGAGACACCGATCCTGCAGGACCCGACCGATCGGGACTTGGCCGTCGAGCTGTTCTTCTTCGTCGTGCCCCTGCTCGTCGCCGGGAGCTTGGTCTGGCTCGGCTGGACGCTCGTTCGCGGTCCGAGGCGCGGCGCCGTCCGCTGGTACGGCTCCGTCCTCGGGGCCGGCGCGCTCTACCTGTTCGCGGTCTCCCTGTTCGACTTCTACGGGCGGGCGGCGTGGATGTCTCCGCCGCTCCTCGTCGCGGCGGCGCTCGGCCTCGCCGCCCACCGGAAGCGGCTCGACGTGTCGTTTCGGCGGGCGTGGGCCGACGGAAAGGAGCGCCGCGCGATCGTGGGGCAGGCGCTCGCGGTCGGGCTGCTCGCGGTCGTGTCGCCACCCGTGGCGCGGGTCTGGCTCGTCGTGTTCGTCACGAGCATGGCGGGGTGGATGTACTTGCTCGGTGGCGCGCCTCAACGCGTTGGGAAGCGCCCCAGCGGGCTCGGCCGTTCAAGCCTGCCTTGAGGAGCACTCTCGGGCGGCAGGCGGGCTTGTCGCCATCACCGGACTGGGCGATCGGCTTGCTCCGGGATTGGCTAGGGCGAACGGAGACGCGAGATAGCTCGGGTTCCTTGCTTCCGGCCATGCAGGGCCTGGTAGAGACAGACAACGAAGAGCATCGAAGCGCCGGCGAGCAGGTACATGTTGCGATAGCCGCACCAGGGGATGCTCATGCCCCATAGGATCGGGCCGATGCCGATACCGACATCGGCACAGATGAAGAAGGTGGAGGTTGCCAGCCCCATCCGGTTGAGGGAGGCGGAGCCCGCGGCGATGGCCTGCAGCGACGTCATCAGCGTGCCGAAGCCGAAGCCGACGAAGACCGCCGAGGCGAGCACGTGCCAAGCGGCGAAGCTCCTCGAGAGGATGACGAGACCGAGCCCCAGACTGAGGATGGCGGGAAGGATCACCACGTTATCGCCGTAGCGGTCTTGGACGCGGCCAACGACGAACCGCGAAGCGAACACCACGCCGGAGTAGACGAGGAAGTAGGCGCTCGCGGCTCCCACGAGACCATTTGCACGTGCGAAGGGGCCAAGGAACGTGAGGACGCTGGAGTAGCCCATACCCACCGCCAGGATCACGAGCGAGGCCGGTAGAGCACGGGGTTCGACGAAGTTGGCCAGCCGATGCTCGCGTAGCCCCGCCTTCTCGGCCTCCGAAAGTGCGTGCGCCGGTGTTTGCAACACGAACCCAATCAGCAGCGCTCCGAGCGCCATCGCAGACGCCACGCCGAAGAGGAAGGTGAAGCCGACGCGGTTCGAGAGCAGCAGGGCGACGAAAGGTCCCAGGGCGGCGGCAATAGGCGTGCTCATGCCAAAGAACCCAATGCCCTCGCCGCGCCGGTGCATGGGGAGCGCCGACTGTACCGAGACGATCACGACCGTGGTGCCACAGCCGAAAGCAAAGCCGTGAATCAGCCGTACGGCGAACAGCGAGAACAGTCCGCCGGCAGCGAAGTACGCGAGCCCGGCGAGGAGATACAGTCCCAGGCTGGCGAGGAGGAGGCGGCGCCTCCCGATGACGTCGAGGTAACGCCCGGCGATGGGCCTGGACAAGGTGGCGCCAACGATGAAGAGGCTTGCGGCCAAGCCCGCCTGCGCGTCCGAGGCGGAGAAGCGATCGACGGCATAAACCGCCATCGTCGTCATCAGCATGTAGAAGACGATCGCCAAGAAGAAGTTGGCGAGGAGCGCCAGCACAAACTCGCGAGTCCAGAGTCTGTCGGTCGATACGGGCTCAAGGTGCATCAGGACCGTCCTTTCGGCGCGACTCGTCTACCAGATCGAGGCGATCCTGTCGCGTGCACCGTCGGCATGTGAGTGAGTGCTTCGCGCAGGCGCGTCAGCGCGTGGGTGGTCGCCGACGGGTCGCGGCGCGGATGCGGCTCTCCGCCTCGCGCGCCGAGCCGACCCAGAACTTGGCCTGCGGCGTCCGGAGAAAAGCGAGATCGTGTCCCTATGATTGTGTGAAAGGCTCTTGCTGACGGCGCAAGAAGAAAAAGGGAAGCTCCCTCTTGCCGAACACCAAGAGCCCTCGCTGCCAGGC
>JAEZJH010000237.1 GCA_023436385.1 Pseudomonadota bacterium | reverse complement strand
GATTTCCCCCGTGGGCCGGCATTCCCTCGTCGAACACACGGGAGAGGTGGAGGTCCGGCTCGAGGCCGCGACGCTGGCGGAGCTGTTCGCGGAGGCGGCCGTGGCGCTGGCGGAGCTGATGGGCGGCCCGTTTGCCGCCCCGGGGCGGGACGACGGGCAGGAGGTCCGCCTCGGGGCTCCGGACCGGGACGCGCTGCTCGTCGGCTGGCTGAACGAGCTGATCTTCCTCGCGGAGCGAGACAAGCGGCTCTACGGCGCCGCACGTCTCGAGCGGGTCTCCGACCGGGAGCTGTCGGCGCGGGTGTACGGGCGCGAGGTCGAGGACCTGCGGCTTTCCGTCAAGGCCGCCACCTTTCACGGGCTCGCCATCCGGGAAGGTCCCGGAGGTCTCTCCGCCAACGTGGTGCTGGATATATGAGCCTGCCTCCCCTGCATTCGCTGTCCCCGGTGATCCACGAGTACGCCCGCGACGAGGCGCTGGGCATGCGGGTCCCGGCGCGGGTCTTCGCCGACGCCGAGCTCCTCGCCCGGATGCAGCAGGACCGGTCCCTCCCGCAGCTCGTCAACGTCACCACGCTCCCGGGGATCACCGGCGCCGCCTACGGCATGCCCGACATGCACGAGGGCTACGGCTTTCCGGTGGGCGGGGTGGCCGGGACGCGGCTCCCGGACGGCGCGATCTCCCCGGGCGGCATCGGCTTCGACATCAACTGCGGGGTCCGGCTCCTGGTCTCCGGGCTGGACCTCGACCAACTCCGGCCCCGGGCGGAGCAAGTGGTCCACGACATCAGCCGGAGCATCCCCTCCGGCTTCGGCCGGAGCGGCCGCTTCACCCTCGAGCCCGGGGCGCTCGATCGCGTCCTCGCCGAGGGCTGTCCGTACCTGATCCGGGAACACGGCTTCGGCGAGCCGGAGGATCTCGACTACCTCGAGTCGGGCGGCTGCCTCGCCGGCGCCGAGCCCGCCGCCGTCTCCGACCGGGCCAAGACCCGGGGCCGCGACCAGCTGGGCACGCTGGGCGGGGGCAACCACTTCGTCGAGGTGCAGGTGGTCGACGCCGTCTACGACGAGGCGGCGGCCCGTTCCCTGGGGATGCGGGTGGGCACCGTCACCGTGCTGATCCACACCGGCTCCCGGGGCCTCGGCCACCAGGTGTGCACCGACTACGTGCGGACCATGGATGCGGCGATGGCCCGATACGACATCGCCGTCCCCGACCGGCAGCTCGCCTGTGTCCCGTTCTCTTCGCCGGAGGGCGGGCGCTACTTCGCCGCCATGGCCGCGGCGGCGAACTTCGCCTGGTGCAATCGGCAGCTGATTGCCCACAAGGTCCGGCAGGTGTTCGAGCGGGCGCTCTCCGATCTTCCCGGCCGGAAGCTCCGGCTCGTCTACGACGTCGGACACAACACCGCCAAGCTCGAACGCTTCGGCGGCGACCTGCTGTGTGTCCACCGGAAGGGCGCCACCCGGGCCTTCGGGCCCGCGGCGGCAGAGCTGCCCCGGGCGTATCGGGAGATCGGCCAGCCGGTGTTCATCCCCGGGAGTATGGGGACCGCCTCCCACGTGCTCCTCGGCACCGACGCCTCCGCCGAGCTCTCGCTCTCCAGCGCCTGCCACGGCGCCGGCCGGGCCCTCTCCCGCGGCGCCGCGAAACACCGGGTGGCCGGCCACGAGATCCGCCAGGAGCTGGCCGCCCGCGGGATCGTGGTGCGCTGCCCGTCGAACGTGGAGCTCGCGGAGGAGGCGCCCCTGGCCTACAAGGACGTGGACCGCGTGGTCGAGGTGGTCCACCGGGCCGGCCTCGCCCGCAAGGTCGCCCGGGTGCGGCCGGTGGGCGTGGTGAAGGGGTGACAGTCCGGGCCTCCATTCCGGTTGACGCCGCGCCGGGTTCGTCGAGGATGGCCGTCCCGTGCGCCGGCGGCGACCCCGCCGGCCCAACCAGGAGGACGCCCGATGCACCCGGAAACCGCGACCATCCCCGGAATCCCCACGCCTGTCTCCCGAATCGCCCTGGGCACCTGGGCGATCGGCGGCTGGATGTGGGGAGGCACCGACGAGGAGCGGTCGATCGCCACGGTGCGGCACGCCGTGGAGGTGGGGATCAACCTGATCGACACCGCCCCGGTGTACGGCTTCGGCCGCTCCGAGGAGCTGGTGGGCCGGGCGCTCCGCGGGATCCGGGACCGGGCGGTGATCGCCACCAAGTGCGGGCTCGCCTGGACCGACGGCCGCGTCCACCGCGACGCCACCGCCGCGCGAATCCGGGCCGAGGTCGAGGACTCGCTGCGGCGGCTCGGGACCGATCGCCTCGACCTCTACCAGGTGCACTGGCCCGATCCGCTGGTCCCGCAGGAGGAGACCGCCCGCGAGCTCGAGCGTCTCCGGCAGGAAGGCAAGATCCTGGCGATCGGGGTGAGCAACTACGCACCCCGGGAGATGGACGAGTTCCGGAAGTCCGCGCCCCTCGCCGCGGTGCAGCCCCCCTTCAACCTCTTCGAGCGCGAGATCGAAGAGGACGTGCTTCCCTACGCCCGCGAACACGGGCTCCAGGTCCTGGCGTATGGCGCGCTGTGTCGGGGCCTCCTCTCCGGACGCATGAATGCAGGGACGCGGTTCCAGGGAGACGACCTGCGGCGCACCGATCCGAAGTTCCGGGAACCCCGGTTCTCGCAGTATCTCGGCGCGGTCTCCGCCCTCGACGCCTACGCCCGGGAGCGGCACGGGAAGAACGTCCTCGCCCTGGCGGTCCGCTGGGTGCTGGACCAGGGACCGACCATCGCCCTCTGGGGCGCCCGGCGACCCGAGCAGCTCGACCCGGTGCGGGACGCCTTCGGCTGGCATCTCGACGCCGAGGACCTCCGGCGGATCGACGCGATCCTCGCGGAGCACGTGTGGGACCCGGTAGGTCCGGAGTTTATGGCCCCACCCGCCCGGCAAGGCTAATCGGCCGCCGGCCCGTGGGTGCCGTCCGCCGAGAGGGCCGGAGATAGCCGCTCCGGCTCTCCTACACCGCCAGTGCTTGCCCGGAACCCGCCACTGGTATCTCATCGGGGCCATTCCGGAGGCCCCCATGCGTCTGCCCGCTGCCGTTGCGCTTGCAGTAGCTGCCTGTTTCCCATTCTTCCTCGCCTGCTCCGACGACGATCCCGCCGGCAAGAAGTGCAGCGCCGGGGAGACCGAACCGTGCACCTGCGAGAATGGGGACGAGGGAACCGCCGTTTGCGGCGACGACCAGGTCTTCCTCGCCTGCGACTGCGGCGGGGGCGGCGGAGGCACCGGCGGCTCGGGGGGGACCGGCGGAACCGGAGGAACCGGAGGAACCGGCGGCGAAGAGCCGGCGGCCTA
>JAEZJH010000175.1 GCA_023436385.1 Pseudomonadota bacterium | reverse complement strand
TTGAGCTTCCCCGGTCTCGGTGGACACCTCCCTTGTGTGGGAGAATATCCGGATGAGCGGCACGAAGGGTAAGCAGAGGCAGAGGCGGTCCTTCACCCCCGAGTTCAAGGCCGACACGGTTAGGCTGGTGCTCGAGGAGGGGAAGTCGGTCCCGCAGGTGAGCAGGGACCTCGACCTCACGGAGACAGCGGTCCGTGAGTGGGTCAAGCAGGCCCAGATCAACGCCGGCAAGGGTGCGCCCGGAGCGTTGACGACGACCGAGAAGGAAGAGCTCGCGAGGCTGCGGCGGGAGAACCGCGAACTGCGGATGGAGCGGGAACTACTAAAAAAAGCAGCGGCCTTCTTCGCGAAAGAGAGCAAATGAGGTTCGCCTTCATGCTCGCGGAGAAGGCCTCCTTCCCGATCGCCTTCATGGCCCGCCACCTCGAAGTCTCTCGCGCCGGCTACTACGCCTGGCTGAAGCGTCCGGAGTGCGAACGGTCGAAGGAGGACCGCCAGCTCGTCCAGCGGATCAAGGAGGTCCACGCGGAGAGCCGAGGGACCTACGGAAGCCCCCGGGTCCATGCCGAGCTCGTGGCCGAGGGCACCGCCGTCGGCCGGCACCGCACCGCCAAGTTGATGCGTCTCGCCGGCATCCGGGGCCGCAAGAAGAAGCGGGTCGTCAGGACCACCGACTCGAAGCACGACTTGCCGATCGCGCCCAACCTCGTGAAGCGCGACTTCTCGCCGCCTAGACCGAATGCCCTCTGGGTGGCCGACATCACGTACCTCGCGACGCTCGAGGGCTGGCTCTACCTCGCCGTCGTCGTCGACCTATTCTCGCGCTACGTCGTCGGCTGGGCCGTCTCCGAGACCATCGACCGCCACCTGGTCCTGAATGCGCTCTCGCAGGCCACGGCGACGCGGCAACCGGCACCCGGGCTCATCCACCACTCGGACCGCGGCAGCCAGTACGCCTCGCACGACTACCGCGCTGCCCTTGCGGCGCAGGGGATCGCCTGCAGCATGAGCAGGAAGGGCGACCCCTGGGACAACGCGGCCGCGGAGAGCTTCTTCGCAACGTTCAAGACGGAGATCGAGGAGCACCTGGACCGGAAGTCGAGGGCCGCCGCCCGGAGGAGCGTCTTCGATTACATCGAGGTCTTCTACAACCGTCGCAGGAGGCACTCGACGCTTGGCTACGTCAGCCCGGCGGAGTATGAGCGAGAGGCAGTGAGCGCGGCACAGGCAGCGTAACGCAGGTGTCTACCAAGCCGGGGCAAGCTCAGATCATGGTCTGGCCTCATGAGCGGCCACTCAATCGACGAGATGAAGGTCCGGAAGTTTGTTGAGTAAATTGCCGGCGAAGACATGCATGCCAAGCTAGTCCTCTCCCTGAGCAATGCCGTCGTTGGGTTGGTCCAATCGGCAGTCTCGGCATCCACGCGATCGGCCTTGGGCTCGCGCAGGCCCGGGGGCTCGAACGGAAGCACACCTCGAAGCAGGTCGATCGCTTGCTCAGCAACACCGGCATCTCGCCATGGGCCTTCTTGGCGAGATGGGTGCCCTTCGTCGTCTGGGGCCGAGAGGAACTCGCGGTCGCCCTTGATTGGACCGACTTCAAGGCGGACGACCACTCCACCCTAGGCCTGTACCTCGTCACCGAACGCGGGCGAGCAACGCCGCTGATCCGGCAAACCGGGACCAAGTCCAAGATGATGGGATGGCAGCGAACCTTCGAAGAGGACGTCCTCCGTCGTCTCCGGGAGCTTGTCCCGAGCGACGTGCGCGTCACCGTCCTCGCCGATCGCGGCTGCGGAGACGTCGCGCTCTACCGGTTCATCAGGGAACTTGGATTCCGCTTCGTGATTCGCTTCCGCCGCTCGTTCGTGGTGGCCAGCCCGGAGGGTTCGGTTGGGCCGGCAAAGGGATGGACGCAGGGAAACGGCGCCGCGCTGCAGGTGTCACATGCACGAGTCACCCGCAGTCGATACGAACTGGGCTCGTTCGTCCCGGTGAAGAAGCCGCGCATGAAGGAAGCCTGGCACCTTGCCGTGAGCGACGAGGACATCGCCGCTTCCGACGCGTTCGCCCTCTACTCGAGGAGGTTCACGATCGAAGAGGCCTTCCGCGACACCAAGGCCCCCCGGTACGGCTGGGGGCTTGCTGCGACGCATATCCGAGACGGCGACCGGCGTGACCGGCTCCTCCTCGTGGCGGCGCTCGCACACGAGCTGCTTTCCCTCCTCGGCCGCGCTGGCGAGGAAACGGACTCGACCGAACTCTCAAGGTCAACACGGGTGAAGAAGCGCACGCACTCGCTGCTCCCCCAGGGCTGGAGCTACTGCGGGATGATCCCGACGATGAAGGAGGAGAGGCTGATTTCGCTCTTGAAGCGCTTCTCCGAACTCCTCAGACTCGAACCGGCGCTCGACCTCCTTCAGGCGCCGGTATGAGGGGATTCCTCAGGGCTCGCGCCGTTCCTCTCCCGGCTCTTCGGCGATCGGGGCGGGCCGCCGCGGCTCGCCTTCGAAGAGCGCACCCTCCTGGTCACCGAGCCGGAGGGGCTCAGGCCCCACCGGCTGGAAACGACGCGCCGGGTCTCCGTCTCCTTCGGCGGGGACGGGGCGGAGTCCCGGGCGCGGCTCGGCGCGCGCACGGTGATCTTCAACTACGCCGCGTCGACGGAGGGCGCCGGCGCGGAGTCCTCCTCCGCCGGGACCAGGTCGTCGAGCCAGAGCGCCCGGTCGTCCCGGTAGAAGGAGAGGAAGCGCCCCTCCTCCAGCGGGTTTCGGGCCCGGTGGAAGCGGAGGTAGATCCGGTTGGCGGTGACCCCGACGATCTCGATCTTGCCGCGCTCGTGGCTCATCACGAACCGCGCCCGCTTGGCGAGGCCGCTCACCCGCTTCTTCGCCTCTTCGAAGAGATGGTAGCCGCGGACGATCGGGACGAAGAACGGCTCGTTGCCGGCGGTGGGCCGGCCCTGGAAGAGGTAGTACTGCGGCGCGCCGATGAAGGAGAGCTTGCGGAACAGCTCCGCGAGCACGGCGGGATCGTCGTTGATCCCGCCGATCAGCGGGCACTGGTTCACCACCATCGCCCCGGCCTCGATCAGCTGGCCGATCGCCTCCGTGGCGGGCTCGGTCAGCTCCCGCGGGTGGTCGAAGTGGGCCATCACGTAGATCCGCTTCTCCGGCGTGGAGTGGCGGCGGATCATCGCCAGGAGCGCGGGGTCGTCGAGGATCCGGTACGGGTTGAAGGCCGGCATCTTGGTGCCGATCCGGAGGATGCCGACGTGGGGGATGGCCCGGACCCCGGCGACGATCTCCTCGAGGCGCCGCGTGTTGAGCATCAGCGGGTCGCCGCCGGTGAGGAGCACGTTGGTGATCTGCGGCCGCGCCGCCACGTAGCGCAGGCCGGGGCCGACGTCGAGGGAGGTCTCGCCGGTGTCGTCGAGGAAGAGGCGCTTCCGGAAACAGTAGCGGCAGTAGGCGCCGCAGACCTCGTTCACCAGGAAGAGCACCGTGTGCGGATACTTGTGCTGCACCCCGGGGGCGACGGTGTTCTTCGCCTCGCCGCAGGGATCGAGCGCGCCGGCGTGGTCGAGCTCCCCGGGCGACGGGACCACCAGCCGGCGGATCGGGTCGGCGGGATCGCTCCAGTCGACGAGGCCCAGGTAGTAGTCGTTGGCTCGGAAGGGGAAGCGCGCCGCCACCTCCGCGAGCCGCCGGCGTTCTTCCGGTGGGAGACCCTCGAGTCGCTCGATGTCGCGGACGTAGGCGACCCTGCGGCGGGATCCGGGGCTCGTGGGGCTCATGGCGCTGCTCCTTCCGAATGGGTTCACGAAAACGCCGCCGGGGGAGCCGAACTGCGCCCCCGACTCGTCTTTCTGGCCTCCTCCTCGGCACGGGAGCACGCGGCCGCGGCACGGGGCGCGGGACCGGAGCTCGGGTGCGTCGGTGATGCCGGGCGGTGGGATGGCCCGGCCGGTCAACGGCATCCCGTCGGGTTGCTGGTCGTGACCGTCGGATCATTTTGGCAAACGAATCCGCCGGGAACAACCCGCGAAACCGGGGAGTTTTCGGCCGTTCGCGGACAAACGAAACGGGCCCGCCCGCGCCGAGAGGCGGCTCGCGCCCGGAGTCGAGCGGCGGTTCAGCCCTGCAGCGCCGCCCGTACCGCGGCGGCGATCCGGCGCACCTCGGCGACGTCGGCGCGGGCGGGATCGAGGAAGAGCCGCGCGCCGCGGCGCTCGGGCGGGAGCGATGGCGGGCGCGCGATCAGGTGCACGTGAAGGTGCGGGACCACCTCGGCGAACACGTTGACGTAGAGCTTCTCCGCCGGCGTGCTCGCCCGGAGGGCGGCGCCGACCCGGGCGAGGAGCGGCCCCAGCTCGGCCTGCTCCTCGGCGTCCAGGCGATCGATCGCCTCCACGTGGCGGAGCGGCGCCACCACCAGCCAACCCGGCACCGCGCCACCGCCGATCACCGGATGGACGGCGAAGCGCGCGGTGCGGAGCACGAGGTCGGTGGCGGGATCGGCGAGGGCGAGGCACTCGGGGCAGTAGGTCATCGCCCGAGGATAGCTCCGCCGTCGGCGAAAGCGGTGCTCACCCGAGGCGGAACGCGGGCCGGTGCACCGTCTCTCCGGACCGAAGGCGTGCAGGGTCCGGCCGAGCGAGGCCCGGACCGCCCGGCCCGGGCCACGGGGGCCCCGTTGCCATCCTCCCGGACCCCGTGCGAAGAAAACCGAACGCCCGCCGCCCCGGACTCCGGGGCCGATCGGTCGATTCGGAGGACTCGTGAAGATCGCCATCCCCGCCCGTGACCAGCACCTCGAACCCCACTTTGGCCAGTGCGCCTACTTCGCGATCTTCCGGATCGAGGACGGCCGGGTGGCGGCGCGGGAGCGGGTCGAGGCCGAGACCCACGGCTGCCGCTCCAGCATGGCGTCCACCCTGGCCGGCCTCGGCGTCGACGTGATGCTCGCCGGCACCATGGGCCCCGGCGCCCACGCCTCCCTGGCCCGGAACGGCATCGAGGTGATCCGCGGCTGCGAGGGCACCCTCGAGGACGTGGTCGGCGCGTTCCTGGCGGGCGGGCTCAAGGACCGCGAGTCCGTCGGCTGCGGCTGCGGGGGGCACCACGGGGGCGAGGGCCACGGCCATCACCACGGCGGGGGCTGCTGCCACTAGGCCGATCCCCGGCGGCGGCGGTGCTACATTCCGCCGGATGCAGATGCACGCCGCCGCCGTCGCCGCCGACCTCGGGTTGCCGCTCGCCGGGGTCGAGCGCACCCTCGCGCTCGCCGCCGAGGGCGCCACCGTCCCCTTCCTCGCCCGGT
>JAEZJH010000116.1 GCA_023436385.1 Pseudomonadota bacterium | reverse complement strand
AGGTTCTCTCGCTCACGACGATCTCTCGTTGGGGAAGAGGGCGGCCGCGCCGACGAGCCGGGAGGCTCGGGCTCGCAGTCCTGTGGGCGGCGCCCGAAAGACGCCGCGTTCCGCAGGAAGCGGGGCGCCGGATCGAGGCTCGGGGGGAAGGTGATACGGCGGCAAGCTATAGGCGGGGTTGGGAGGTGTCAAGGGCTGGTGCGCCGCACCCGCGGCCCTGGTACCTTCCCCGCCCCATGGGTTCCTCGACCGACGAAGGCCGCCTCCGGGCGCGGCTCGACGCGCTCCGCGCGGAGATCCGGGAACACGACTACCGCTACTACGTCCGCGACCTGCCGATCGTCTCCGACGCGGAGTACGACCGGCTCTACCGCGAGCTCGCCGCGCTCGAGCGGGAGCACCCGGAGCTGGTCACGCCCGACTCGCCGACGCAGCGGGTCGGCGGCGCCCCGGTGGAGGGTTTCCGGCCGGTCCGCCACGAGCCGGCGATGCTCTCCCTCGACAACGTCCGGGACGAGACCGAATTCCGCGACTGGGCGGACCGCTTCCTGGTCGAGCAGGTGGCGCGACGCAACGAGGAGCTCCGCCGGGATGCGGCGACCGGTCGCCGCCCGGTGCCGCCGCCCCGGGACTACCGTCCGCCGTTTCCCTTCGTCTGCGAACACAAACTCGACGGCCTGGCGGTGGAGCTCCTCTACGAGAACGGGGTCCTCTCGGTCGGCTCGACCCGGGGGGACGGCGAGACCGGCGAGGACGTCACCGAGAACCTCCGTACCGTCCGCTCCGTGCCCCTCAGGCTCCTGGGCGAGGCGCCGCGCCGCTTCCTGGTCCGCGGCGAGGTGGTGATGTTGAAGGCCGACTTCGCCCGGCTGAACCGGCGACAGGAGGAGGCCGGCCTCCAGCCCTTCGCCAACCCGCGGAACGCCGCCGCCGGGAGCCTCCGGCAGCTCGATCCCCGAATCACCGCCAAGCGCCTTCTGCACTTCTTCGCCTACGAGCTGGGCGCCGAGCCCGGGGAGACGGGGTTTTCGACCCACTGGGACAAGCTCCAGCGCCTCACCGAGCTGGGGTTCCGGATCAGCCCCGACGCCGCCCGGCGCGTCGGCACGGAGGAGGTCCTCGCCTTCTACCGACAGGCCCTCGAGCACCGCCACGACCTCCCCTTCGAGGTCGACGGGATGGTGGTGAAGCTCGACCTCGAGGAGATGCGGGAGTTCTACGGGAAGGTGGCGAGGAGCCCGCGCTGGGCCCGGGCCTTCAAGTTCCCGCCCGAGGAGCAGACCACCCGTGTCCTCGACATCGCCGTGCAGGTGGGCCGCACCGGGGCGATCACCCCGGTGGCGATCCTCGAGCCGGTGCAGGTGGGCGGGGTCACCGTCTCCAGGGTGACCCTGCACAACCAGGACGAGGTGCGGAAGAAGGACGTCCGCATCGGCGACCGGGTCTTCGTGCGGCGGGCCGGCGACGTGATCCCGGAGATCGTCCGCACGGTGACCGAGGTCCGGGACGGCACGGAGCGGGAGTTCGAGTTCCCGAAGACGTGTCCCTCCTGCGGTGGGCCGGTGGTGCGGCTCCCAAAGCTGGCCGGCGGCGAGGCGGAGGCCGAGGGCGAGGAGGCCGAGCTGGCCGGCGAGGCGGAGGAGACCGAGTTCCAGGCGGCCCACCGCTGCACCAACGCGGCTTGCCCGGCGCAGCTCAAGGAGCGCCTCCGCCACTTCGCCAGCCGGCGAGCGCTGGACATCGAGGGCCTGGGCGACAAGCTGGTGGAGCAGCTGGTCGAGTCCGGGCTGGTGCACGACTACGCCGACCTGTATCGGCTCACCCGCGAGCAGTTGGCGAGCCTGGAGCGAATGGGCGAGAAGAGCGCCGCCAACCTGGTGGCGGCGGTGGAGAAATCGAAACACCCGGACCTCTGGCGGCTGATCCACGCCCTGGGGATCCGCTACGTCGGCGAGTCCCGGGCCCGGAACCTGGCCCGGCGCTTCGGCGACCTGGACGCCTTCGCCGCCGCCACCGAGGCGGAGCTCCAGGAGGTGGAGAAGATCAAGGAGGCGGTGGCCAAGTCGATCCGCGCCTTTCTCGACAACGAGGAGAACCGCCGGATCCTCGCCCGCCTCCGGAAGCACGGGGTCGAGCCCGTCCCCGAGATCCGGGCGGAGGCCCGGCCGGCCGGCCCGCTCGCCGGCGAGGTGGTGTGTCTCACCGGGGAGCTCTCCGCGATGTCCCGGGAGGACGCCTGGGACCGGATCGAGGCCCGGGGCGGCACGGTGGCGAAGAGCGTGACCAAGAAGACCACCCTGGTCGTCGCCGGGCCGGGCGCCGGTTCCAAGCGCAAGAAGGCCGAGGAGCTGGGCCTGCGCATCATCGACGAGGAGGAGTTTCTCCGCCTCGTGGGGAGGGAGTGACGTGGAGACCGTGCGCGTGAGCCTCCGGGTTCGGGGGATCGTCCAGGGCGTCACCTACCGCGCCAGTGCCCGGGACGCGGCCGAAGAGCTCGGGCTCTCCGGCTGGGTCCGCAACGAGCCGGACGGCTCCGTCTCCGCGGTGGCGGAAGGGCCCCGGCCGCTGGTCGAGGAGTTCGTCGACTGGTGTCGGCGCGGGCCGCCGGCCGCCCGGGTGGATGGCGTGGAGACGGCCTACGGCCCGGCCACCGGCGAGTTCGTCGGCTTCTCGGTGCGCCACTGACGCCGGGTGCGGCGTCACCGGGGCGGGATGACGCCCGGCGGGAAACCTCCCGCTCCGACACATGTTTCGAATCACCTTTCGCCGTACCTCGGGCAGCAGGGCAGGACTACATGCACAAGGACTTCGGGCCCCTACACCTCGATCGCCTCCTCCTCGCAGCGGAGAAGCCCTCCCGCTACGTGGGCAACGAGGTCAACGTCATCAAGAAGGACCTCCGGGCCGCGGAGGTGACCTGGGCCCTCGCCTTCCCGGACGCCTACGAGGTGGGGATGAGCAACCTGGGGTTCCGGGTGCTCTACCACGTGTTGAACCGCCGGCCGGAGACGGCGGCCGAGCGGACCTTCATGCCCTGGCCCGATCTCGCCGCCGCGCTCCGGGCCAGCCGCACGCCGCTCTTCTCCTGGGAGAGCCGCGCGCCCCTCCGCTCCTTCGACGTCCTCGGTTTCTCGCTGCAGTTCGAGCTCTGCTACCCGACGGTGCTGGCGATGCTCGACCTCGCCGGCATCCCGCTCCTCTCCCGGGACCGGGGGCCGGACGATCCGCTGGTGGTGGGCGGCGGCCCCTGCGCCTACTCGCCCGAGCCGGTGGCGCCCTTCTTCGACGCCTTCGTGGTGGGCGAGGGCGAGGAGGCGGTCCACGAGCTGACCGACCTGGTCCGCGCCTGGAAGGAGGCCGGCGGGACCCGGAGCGAGCTGCTCTGGGAGCTGGCGGAGATCCCCGGGGTCTACGTCCCCTCGCTCCTCGACTTCCGCTTCCATCCGGGCGGGCCGATCGCGGCGATCGAGTCGCGGAAGCCCGGCTACGACCGGGTGGTGCGCCGCGGGGTCCCCGACCTCGACGCGGCGCCCTTCCCCGACAAGCCGGTGCTCCCCTTCATGCAGACGGTCCACGATCGGCTGCCGGTGGAGATCCAGCGCGGGTGCACCCGCGGCTGCCGGTTCTGCCAGGTGGGGATGATCACCCGGCCCACCCGGCAGCGGGATCCCCACGAGGTGCGGCGCCTCGCGGAGGCGGGGCTCGCCTCCACCGGCTACGAGGAGGTGGGCTTCCTCTCCCTCTCCGCCGGCGACTACGGCTGCTTGAACGGCATGCTCGAGGATTTCTTCGATCGCTTCGCGCCCGACCGGATCGCGGTGGGGATCCCCTCCCTCCGCACCGAGACGATGAACCCCCGGCTGGCCGACCAGATCGGCCGGGTCCGGAAGGCGGGCTTCACCCTCGCCCCCGAGGCGGCCAGCGAGCGGATGCGCCGGGTGATCAACAAGGGCAACGCCGAGGCCGACCTGCTCCACGCGGTGGAGACGATCTTCGCCGCCGGCTGGGAACTCGTGAAATTCTATTTCATGATCGGCCTGCCCACGGAGCGCGACGAGGACGTGCGGGCGATCGCGGAGCTGGCCCGGAAGGCGTTCCGGATCGGCCGCGGACACACCCCCCGAGCCCAGATCAACGTCGGCGTCTCCACCTTCGTGCCCAAGCCGTTCACGCCCTTCCAGTGGGAGGCACACCTCCCCCTCGAGGAGACGCGGCGGCGGCAGGCGCTGCTCCGGGAGAGCTTCGGGCGCCACGGGCAGATCGAGCTCCGCTACCACGACGCCCCCACCTCGCGGATCGAGGCCGGCCTCTGTCTCGCCGACCGGCGGGCGGCGACGGCGGTGCTCGACGCCTACCGCCGGGGCGCGGTCCTCGACGGCTGGAGCGAGCACTTCTCGTACGAGCGGTGGATCGAGGCCTTCGGGGCGATGGAGCGGGAGCACGGGGTCTCGCTCGACTTCTTCGCCCACCGGGAGAAGGACCGGGAGGAGATCCTCCCCTGGGACGCGATCGACTGCGAGGTCTCGAAACCCTATCTGTGGAAGCAGCGGGAGCGCTCCCGGACGGAGTCGACGCTGGTCGACTGCACCATCCGGCCCTGTTCGGCCTGCGGGGCCTGCGACTACGAGGTGGTGCGAAACCGCGTCTACGATCCCGCCGAATACATCCACGCCGACGGCCGGCCCTACGATGTCTCCGTGGCCGACCTGGGGAAGCGGGCGGCTGCGCCGGTGGAGCCGGAGGGCGGCGCCGTCGCCGGGGGCGCGGGGACCGTGGCCGGGCACCCGACCAACCTCGCCCGGCGGCTCGACGAGGACGGGGACGAGAGATCCAGGGATCCGAGCGAGTCCGAAGGCCCGGTGGAGGCCGAGGAGCCGGCGCGGGTCAAGGGCCCCGGCCCCGAGCTCCGGCCGGCGGTGCGGGTCCGCTACGCCAAGGAGGGCCGGGCGATCGCCCTCTCGCACCTCGAGACCATCCACTCCCTGATCCGCGCCCTCCGGCGGGCGGGGATCCCCTTCGCCTTCACCAAGGGGTTTACCCCGAAGCCCCGGCTCTCCTTCGGGCCGGCGCTCCCGGTGGGCGTGGAGAGCCGCGCCGAGTTCCTGGACGTGGAGCTTTCGGAGCCGCTGCCGCCGGAGGAGCTGGCCCGGCGCCTCGGCCCCACCCTCCCCGAGGGGTTCCGGTTGGTCGCCGCGGAGCCCTCGAGCTCCGCCGCGACCTCGCTCCAGCAGGCGATCGGGGCGATGGAGTGGCACGCGTCGCTGCCCGGTGCCGGGGCCGGCGAGCTGGAAGGGGCGGTGGCCCGGTTCCTGGCCCGGGAGACGGTGCCGGTGGTGCGCGAGCGCAGCACCGCGGCGAAGCGGCCCGGGCGCGGTCGCGGCAAGGCCCGCCCGCACCCGGTCCGCAGCATCGACCTCCGGCAGGTGGTGGAGACGATCGCCGCGGAGGGAGACCGCCTGGTCTTCCAGCTGAAGAGCGGCCAGGAAGGGACCGCCCGTCCCACCGAGGTCGTCGCCGCGGTGCTCGGCGAAGAGCGCGCCGCCGTCGCGCGGCTGTCGAAGGAAGGGGTGACGTTCGCGTAGCCGCCGGCTGCGAATCGGCTAGGCCGCCGGCGCCGGGGCCTGGCCGAGCAGGCGGTCGAGCTGCTGCTGCACCATCGGCAGCACCTTCTCGCCCGACATGTAGAGCCGGAGGGTGCCGGCCTTGTCGAAGACGTAGTACGCCGGGACGTACTCGTTTTCGAAGGCCTCGGCGACGCCGTGCAGGTTGTCGATCGCCGTCGGATGGGTGATCCCGTGGGCGGCGGCGAGCGCCTTGACCTGCTCGACATCGGTGTCCGACTCCTGCCGGGGCATGTGTACGGAGACGAACTTCACGCCCCGCGGCTCGTACTTGGCGCGCCACTCCGAAAGCTGCGGCAGGTGCGGCTTGCAGATGCCGCAGCTCACCGCCCAGAAGTGCACCAGGGTGACGTGGCCCTCGAGCGCCCGGGGATCGAACGAATCGCCGTTCAGCCACTCGGTGGCGCCGGACAGGGCCGGCATCGGCGCGCGCAGTCGCAGGGACATCGACCGTCTCCTCTCCGGCGGGCCTTCGCCGCCGCTGGAACCGGCCGATACGATGCGGGGCGGCGAGCGCCGTTGCAGCCGCCGGCGTCAGCCGAGCGGGATGCGAACCTGCAGGAAGGCCCGGTCCCGGTCGAGCCGCACCTCCACCTTCCGCTCGACCAGGGTCCGGGCGGCGGTCTCGAGGGCGTCGCCGGGGAGGAGGCGAATCAGCTGCTCCGGGAGGTCCGCGGGCCAGAGGCGGCGCTCGATCGGGTGGGGAGCCGACTCGAGGATCGCCGCGTCGACGCCCCCCGCTCCGGAGGCCACGGAGAAGAGGGGCGCGGCGGCCAACCACGAGGCGAGCGTGCGTAGGCCACGTGCGTACCGCCGCTTGGCTCCCGTCAACTCGGCACCTCCGCCCCCCTGGCAACCGTGGGCCCCGGAACGTGGTGGTGCAACGCGGCGTCCGGCAACCGCGCCCCACCCCATCTCGAGGGTCACCCGGGGGGCCGGGGAGCCCGCCGGGGATCGCCCGGATGCGGTCGTCGGTTGTAGCCGGGCACCCGTCGTCACCCGGCGTTGGAGCGGCCCGCCGGCCTCTCCTCCGGCGCGGGTTTCGGGCGCCTCCGAAGCACTCGTCGCGTTGACCCACCCCACGCCCGCCTCCTATCGTCCGCCCCCGTGAGCCCCACTACCCGCCTCGCCCCCCTCGCCCTCGCCACCCTCTCCGGCGTCCTCTACTTCGTGGGCTTCGTCGGGTTCGACCAGTGGTACCTGGCCTTCGTCTGCCTGGTGCCGCTGCTCGTCGCGCTCCGCTCCGCGCGGACGTGGAGACGGGCCCTCGCCCTCTCCTGGTGGATGGGCTTCGTCACCCACCTCGGCGGGTATTACTGGATCGTCCATCTTCTGCGCGAGTTCGCTCACCTCCCGACGAGCCTGGCCTTCCTGGGTTACCTGCTCCTCTGCCTGGCACAGGGGGGCATCCTGGCCTGCTTCGGTTTGCTCGCCTGGGCGCTCGGACGGCGCGCCGGCGTTTCGCTCGGCTGGACGGCCCCGGTGGCGCTGATCGGGGTGGAGCTGGCCTTCCCGCTGCTCTTCCCCAGCTACCTGGCCAACGCCCTGACGCCGGTCCCGCTCCTCCTCCAGATCGCCGACCTGGGAGGCGTCCTCGCCGTCTCCGGCCTCGTCGCCCTGGTGAACGGCGGGATCTACGAGCTGGTAGCGGCCCGCCTCGAGCACCGCCGGCTCCGGCCGACACTGCCGGCCGCCGCCGCGGCGGCGCTGGTCGCCTCCGTCGGCTACGGGGCGTGGCAGATCGCCCGGGCCGACGAGGCCGAGCGCCTCGCGCCGAAATTGAAGACGGCGATCGTGCAGGCCAATGTCGGCGCCGCGGACAAGCACGAGCGGATCTCCGCGGGCATCGCCCGGTTCAAGCGGATGACCGACGAGGCGATGGCCATCCCGGACCTCGGTCTGGTGGTGTGGCCGGAGAGCGGCTTCAACCGCGCCCTCCCCGGCGCCGGCGTCAACCTCACCGGCCAGGTGGCGGAGCGGATCACCACGCCGATGATCCTGGGCGCGCTCCGCTGGGACCGCGACGGGGAGGGGAAGCGGCGGGTCTGGAACAGCGCCGCGGCGGTGGCGCCGGGCGGCGAGGTGGTGGCCTTCTACGACAAGATCGCGCTCCTCGCCTTCGGCGAATACATCCCCGGCGATTCGCTCTTCCCCGGTGTCTACGATTTATTGCCCTACACCGCCCACTTCCAGCGGGGCGCGACCCTCGAGCCGCTGCCGGTGGGCCCGTACCGGCTCTCCGCCAACATCTGCTACGAGGACATCCTCCCCTCGCTGATCCGGCGGCTGATGTCCCGTCCCGACGACGCCGGCCGGCTCCCCCACGCGATGGTGAACCTCACCAACGACTCGTGGTACGGGCCGGTGGAGCCGCGGATCCACCTGGCGCTGGCGCAGCTCCGGGCGATCGAGCACCGCCGCTGGATAGTCCGCTCCACCGCCACCGGGATCAGCGCCTTCATCGACGCCGCCGGCCGGCTCCGCGAGACCAGCGGCTTCGAGACGGCGGAGACGTTGGTCGCCGACGTGCCGATGATCGAGGCGGGCCCCACCGTCTACGGTCGGGTCGGCGACCTCTTGGGCTGGTTCGCGCTCGCCGCCTCTGCGGTGGGCCTGGCCCTCCCGTGGCTCCGGAAGGCCCGGGAAACCCGGACCACGGAGGCGACCCGCGCCGCCGCCTAGCGCCCGCGGGGCGCCGGCTCCGGCGGTTCGATCGATCGCCGGCTGGCCTTACAGCTTCGTCCAGCTGGTGCGGATCGGTTCCTCGACGGAGATGGTGTATTCGGCCCGGCGGTTCTGCCGCTCGTCGGTCTCGTCGGGCGTGGACACCGCGAGCCGGTCCTCGCCGAAGCCGGCATAGAGGATCGGCACGCTCACCCCGTGCTTGCGGAAGTAGGCGGCGATCGCCTGGGCCCGGGCCCGGGAGAGGGCCCGGTTCGACTCGTGATCGCCCACCGTGTCGGTGTGCCCGGCCACGAAGAGGCGGACCTTGATCACCCGGCCGTAACGGCGGATCGCGGTGTCGATGTCGGCGAGGGCCCGGTCGAGCTTCGGCGCCTCGGCGGGCTCGATCTCCGCCTTGCCGGTGGCGAAGGTCACGTCCTCGTGGGGAATCGCCAGCTTCCAGGGGAACAGCTCGAGCTTGGTGTAGTAGCCGTCCCGGTCGAAGCAGGTGAGTCCGATCCGGAGCACCACGTCGTCGGCGCCGTGGGGCTGCCAGCCGACCCGGAGCCAGGTGCCGGGGGCCTCGCCGCCGAACTCCCGGACGCCGGTCCGGTCGGGCTTGCCGTCGAAGAGCACCTCGTACTCGCACTTCCCCGCCGAGGCGTCCATCGCCAGCTCGAGGGAGCTGGCCTTCAGGTCCAGCCGCTCGTAGGGGACCTCGAGCTTGGGCGGGCCGCCGACCGTGGCGTCGAAGGAGAGGGGCATCTCGCCGCCGGTGCCGTCGACGAACTCCACCGTCAGGGTCCCGCTGTAGCGGTGGGTCCCCTTGGGCGCGTCGAAGGTGAGGTCGACGCTCCGCCCGGCCTTGATCCCGTCGGAGCGGAGGTGGAAGGTCCGGCCGGCGCCCTCGAGCTTGGCGTGGGCGCGCTTCACCGCCTTGTTGGCCTTCAGCACCAGCGCGGGCTTGTCCTTGCCCACCAGGGCCTTGCCGATCAGGCCCACCTCGATGTCGTCGGCGGAGGCGGCGTGCGGCGGGAGGAGAAGCGCGAGCGCCGCGAGGAAGGGGAGTACCGGGCGGAATGGGCTCATACGCCTTGCAAAGCACCCTTCCCCTCCCTTCGCAAGCAGGTCGTGTGGCGCGCCGGCGCACGTATCGGGATGGAGCGGCGGGCCCGCTTCGCCCACCCCGACGGAGCCCGAAGAGGGGAGCGAGCGGTCGACGATTTACGGTGGTCGCCCGCCCCTCTATCCTGCGCCCCCTGAACCTCCACACGAGGAATCCCGCCGGTGCCGATCCAGGACGACCTCCTCTCGCCGCGCAAGAAGCGCGGCCCCTCCGTCC
>JAEZJH010000030.1 GCA_023436385.1 Pseudomonadota bacterium | reverse complement strand
CTCCGGGACCGGGCGCCGAGGATCAGCGGGCCCAGTCCGAAGAGGACGATGATCGCCGTCAGGCCGATCATGCGGGACGCCCCGCCCCGACGCGGACCCGGTTGCGCACCGCGATGGCGGAGGCCCGCGAAAGGCCCGCGAACTCCGCGAGTGTCAGGCCCTCGGCCCGGAGGAAGCCCCGGAAGACCACCAACAGGCAGGGCAAGTAGCCGAGCGCGCCCCCAGCCACGGCGCCGAAGATCCCGTAGGCGGGGATCAGGACCAGGTCGGCGATCACGACGCACGCCAGGGCCAGCCCCTGGCCGACGGGCACCGCCACTGGATAGGCCCGTCCGGCGAGGTTCCCCTGCAGCACGGTGATCGCCGACTGCATCAGGATCCGGGGCCCGAGCCCCAGCATGACCCAGTACGACGCCACGAAGTCGGGACCGATGATGGCGGCAAGGAGCTGCTCGCCCACGGGCAAGACCAGCGCGGCGACCACCAAATAGCCGACCACCGCCAGGCCGTTGGCCCAGAGGAGGGTGACGGTCCGCTGCCGCGCGGCCGTGTCGCCGGCGGCGACGAGCGGCGCGAGCAGCTGGCCGCTCCACTGCGGGAGCCGCAGCACCAGCTCGGCCATGAACACGCCGACGGAGTAGACCCCGGCGGCGCCGAGGTCACGGGTGAGCGCGGCGACGAGCAGGATGTCGGCGCGCGTGATCGCCAGGTTGAAGAGCCCGGTCAGATAGCCCCGAACCGCGATTCCGGCCTGTTCCCGGAACCGAAAGCGCTCGCGCGCGCGATCACCACGCCAGCCCTCCGGAACGGCGCCGAGGAGGACGACCGCGGCGAGGCCCATCCCTCCCACCAGGACCAGGAGGGATCCCTCGGCATCCAGCGCCCCGGCCAACCGCAGCACCACGATCCCCGCCGTGGCCACCGCCATCGGCAAGAGCATGCCCAGGTTGAACACCCGGTACCGTCCCAGGGAGAGCGCGACCTGGGCGAGCGGGGGCTGCACGAGATGCACCACGGTCACCAGCACCACCAGGTACTCGAGACCTCGGACGTCGTCGTAAAAACCCAAACGTCGGTTGAGCCAGGCCGCCACCCCCAGCAGCACCGCGGCGACCGCGGCGAGGACGAGGTGGACCAGCAGCACCTGCCGCGTGTTGCCGCGATCCCGCCCGATCACCGTCGGAATGGTTGACTGGAAGCCCAGGCCGAGGACGACGGCGGCCAACTGCCCGGCAGAGAGGACGACCGCCTGAAGCCCCCGGCCGTCGCTCCCCAGCCAGCGCGAGCTGGCCAGGATGAACAGGGCCGAGCAGACCAGGCCCGCGCCCTGGAACAAGACGGTGAGCCGCAGCGCCCGGGAGAAAGTCGTGCCGCTCATGCCGTCCTGTCGACGGCCCGGCCCCGGCCCGTGCCCGCCGCCTCCCGCAGCAGCTCGACCATGCGATCGCCGTGACGTTCCTCGGTATAGGCCGCGGCCGCGTCCCGACAGGTCGCCGAGACCCGTGTCCAGGCCGCGGGATCGGCCTGCAGGAACGCGAGGCGGGACAAGGTCTCCTCGACGTGGGCCGCGGAGACGAAGAAACCCGTCTTCCCCTCCTCGACGATGTCGCCGATCCCGCCCGCCCTCGTGGTGATCACCGGCACGCCGAAGTGCAGCGCCTCGAGGATCGCGATCGGCTGGCCCTCGGTCGCGTATCGGCTCGGCAGGAGGAAGGCATCGGCCTCGGTCAGCAGGCGGATCTTCTCGTCCTCGTCGACCGGCCCCACGTACCGGGCGTTCCGGAGGCCCTCCCTGGCGATGAACGCCGCGGGATCGACGGTCATCATGTCCGTCGGCGCACCGGCGAGGACGAACTCGAGCGGCAGCCCTCGACGCTTGGCCACCTTGGCGCACTCGAGCACCAGCCGGTAGCCTTTCGACTCCATCAAGTTGCTCAAGAAGAGCACGCGCAAGGGCCGGTCCGCCGGCGCGGTCTTCACCGTCCGCCGGGCCGCCTCTTCGACACGCTGCCCGACTCCGTTTTCGACGATCCGGATGTTTCGCGCGCCGGTGGAGGCCTCGATGCCGGCAGCGAGAATGGGAGACAACGCGATGGTGGCGCTCGCCCGCCGTACGGCGGCGACCACCCGGTCCCGCAGGAGCCGGGGGCTATCGGCCAGCGCCCGCGGCAAGCCGCCTCCGTGCAAGTGCAGGACGACCGGCCAGCCCCGCAGCTGCGCCAGCTCCAGCACCGGGAGATCGCGCGCGAGGGATCGCGGACCCTGGCCGAGCTGCAAATAGAAGACCCCCACCCGCGACAGCGTCCTCGCGCTCCAGAGTGCCTGCAGGGGCAGGGCGCCACACGTGAGGAGCCGATTCGCCAGGTGACCCACCCGCGAGGCCGGCGCCAGCTCCCGCGAGAAATCCACGATCGCGTGCTCGACGCCGTGGCGAACCAGCGCCCGCTTCAACATCGCGGCGGCGGCGGCCTGCCCCGTCATCGGGGGCGGCAGCGCCATCATCGCCAGCACGGAGAGGTCGGTCATCGCGCCCTTGCCCCCGCCACCCGCGCCGCCTCGTGTATGGCCAGCTCCATCCCCTCCACCATCCGTTCCGGCGTGTATTCGGCCCCGTTCGCGACGGTTGCCGCCGCACCGGCCCCCAGCCGTCGCCGCAGCTCCGGGTTATCCAGGAGCGCCCCCAGCCGCGAGGCCAGTGCCTCGGCGTTTCCTCGGGGGAAGACTAGCCCGTTCTCGCCCGGGACCAGAGCGGCGATCTCCGGATTGTGGGCCCAGAAGTCCTCATGGGTGACAACCGGCAACCCGTAGCCGAAGGCGTGGAGCAGCCCGAGCCCGATGGCGCCGGGGAAGGCATACACGGCGGCGCTCATGAACCACGGCGCCAGGGCGAACTCGTCGTAGACGGCGCCCAGGAACCGGACCGCCCCGGGGCCGAGCCGCGCGGCGCGGGCCTCGAGGGCTGCCCGCCGGGAGCCGTCCCCGATGACCACCAGGCGGACCTCCTTCCCCGCCCGCCGGAGCCGGTCCACCGCGTCGATCAGGAGGTCCACCCGCTTGTTCTCCTCGAGCCTCCCGGCGAAGAGGATGGTCCGGTCCGGATGCAGCTGGTTCGCCCGCCGGAAGGCCTCGAGCTTCCCGGGCGTGGCCAGCCAGTGCTCGCGGGCGGCGCGGATCGGCCCCTGATCGAGCGCGTTTGGCGCCACGAAGACGCGCCCGCCGTCGCCGGTCTCCGCGGCATACCGCTCGGCCGCCGGGCGGCTGTAGAAGAGAGTGACGTCGGCAAGCCGTCCCAGCCGGTTGCGCAGCGAGCGCCGAGGTACCGACTCCCGCTTGCTGTACCCGTGGCCCCAGAGCACGGTGCCCACTCCCGCCCGCCGCGCCCGCACCAGCGTCGGCAGTAGGTTCAGGAACCGCGTGTTCCAGCCGAGGACCAGCACGTCGAAGGCGGCGCGCGAGGGGGCCCGGAGGCTCGCCGGCTGCCAGAGGAACGGCCCCAACTCGCGGACGGGCGCCGGCCGCACCTCGAACCCGCGCCCGCCGCGGAAGGCCGGCAGGCTCCCCTCGTCGCGGACCCCGGCCCAGACCGACAGGTGGACGCGCTCCGCGAGGCGATCGAAGACCGGAATCCGATAGCCCGGAACGATCGGCTGGACGAGGCAGACCCGCAGCGCCGGTTCCCGACCGGGCCCGCTCCGTCCCCCGGCGCGGAGCGGGCGCTCACCCCGGGGCGCGACCATCGCGGCCTCCCTCGGCAGCGGCCGCCTCGAGGAGGTCCCGGTAGGCCGCCGTGCAGGCCTTCCGGCTGAACTCCCGCTCGCAAGCCGCGCGGGCCCGATGTCCCAGCTCGGCGAGCCGCTCCCGCTCTTCGAACGCCCGGCGAATGGCGGCGGCAAGCGCGTCGGGATCGTCCGGGGGCACCAGCAGGCCGCAGTCGTGCTCCCGCAGCACCCGGGCGACCTCCGT
>JAEZJH010000010.1 GCA_023436385.1 Pseudomonadota bacterium | reverse complement strand
CTACAACGTGGTGGGGATCCCGGGGGCCGCCGGCGTGTTGTATCCGGCGTTCGGCCTGCTCCTCTCGCCGGTGCTCGCCAGCGCGGCGATGGCCGGGAGCAGCGTCAGCGTGGTCACCAACAGCCTGACCCTGCGGCGGTTCCGCGGGACCCGAGGAGGCGCCGATGGCCGCCACTAGGAAGGACGCCCCGGCCACCGCCCCCGCCTGTTCCTGCGGCTCCCATACCGGCCCCGGCGGCAAGGCGGTGGCGGTGGAACCGGAGACCACCGCCGCCAGCCTGAAGCGCCTCCGCCGGATCGAGGGCCAGGTCCGGGGCCTGCAGCGGATGGTCGAGGAGGGCCGCTACTGCGCCGACGTGCTCACCCAGATCTCGTCGGTGCAGGAGGCCCTCCGCTCCGTGAGCCGCGAGCTCCTCAAGAACCACCTCAAGCACTGCGCCACCGAGGCGATCCGCGCCGGCGGCGAGCGCGCCGACGCGATGTACGACGAGCTGGTGGACCTGATGGTCCGACAGGTCCGCTGAGGCGCGACGGTTCCGGGCCAGAGTCCGACCGCCGCGCGAAAGCGAGGATGCTCAGCGGGCCAGCTTGGGAACCCGCGGGATCGCGTGGACCTCGATGGTCAGGTGCTGCAGCCGTTCTTCCCCGAGCAGCGCCTCGCGGTAGACGGCGTTCGGCAGGGGATCGGGCGAGGCCACGGAGACGATGCAGGCCCGGGCCGCGGGCCCGATCTGCCAGAGGTGCAGGTCGACCACCCGCGTCTCCTCGAACCGCTCCTCGATGCGCCGCCGAAGCCGCGCCGCCAGCTCCAGCGACGGCACCCGGTCGAGCAGCTGGGCCGCGGCCTCTCGACAGAGCCCGTAGCTCCAGCGCGCGATCACCAGGCCGCCCACGATCCCCATCGCGGCGTCGAGGAAGGCCCAACCCAGGTAGCGGCCGCCGAGGAGGGCGACGATCGCCAGGACGCTGGTCAGGGCGTCGGCGAGCACGTGCAGGTACGCCGCCCGGAGGTTGTGGTCGTGGGCGTGGCCGTGGGCGTGGTCGTGGTGGTGGGGCTCCTCGGCGTCACCGTCGTGGTGGTGCCCGTGGTCGTCCTCGCCGGCGTGAAGCAGCTTCACGCTGAGCAGGTTGACCGCCAGGCCTAGCACCGCGACCGGAAGTGCTTCGGCGAAGGCGATCGGCTCCGGCCGGAGGAGCCGGCGCACCGACTCGACGATCATCAACAGGGCGACGAGGGCGAGCACGACCGCGCTGGTGTAGCCGGCCAGGGCGTGGACCTTGCCGGTCCCGAACGAGAAGGCGCGCGAGGCGGCCCTGGTCCGCGCGTACCAGTACGCGAGGGCGGCGATCCCCAGGGCCCCGGCGTGCGTGGCCATGTGCCAGCCGTCGGCGAGGAGGGCCATCGAGTTGGTCGCGAAGCCGACGACCAGCTCGCCGACCATCATCGCGAAGGTCAGCACCACCACCCACCGGGTCCGGGCCTCGTGCTGGCGCGGGGCGGCGCCGAACTCCTGGTGGCCGTGCTGCAGCGGATCGGGCGACACGGGCTCCTGGTCCCGCCAGGTCGAGGCGCTCATTTGACGTAGGCCCGCACGATGTCGATCAGCTCCTCGGCCCCCTCGCGCTGGGCGGGCGTGACGCTCTCCGCCGGCGCGACATGGACCCGGATGTGACCCTCGATCAGCTCAGCCACCAGGCCGTTCAGGGCCCCGCGCGCCGAGGTCACGGTCCGGAGGACCACCGCGCAGCCCGCTTCCTCTTCGAGGGCCCGTTCCACCGCCTCGATCTGCCCGCGGATCCGGCGGACCCGGGCGATCAGCTTCTGCTTGTCCTTCACGGTATGCATGCGCCCTAGCATAGTGGGGTAGACTATGCCGGACAAGGGCCCCCGGGACGTCCCCCCGTGGCGGCGCGGGAAAGGCCGCTACCGGCCGCGCGCCCAGTGGTGCACGAGGTCGATGCGGGCGAGGAAGCCGGCGGCGCGGCCGGCCCGGGTGACCACCACGCCGCCGTGGCCGGCGAGGAGGAGCCGGTAGGGCTCGGCGAGGTCGGTCGCCTCGTCCAGCTGCGGGAGCGGCGCGCCCATCCCCTCGCCCACCCGCCGCCGCTCGAGCTCGACGCCGTCGTGGAGGAGCTTCACCAGCGTCACCTCGTTCACGCTGCCCACCACCCGGCCGTCGTCGACCACCGGGAGCGTCGAGAAGCCGTGCCGGTCCATCAACCGCAGGGCCTCCGCGGCGCGGTCGTCGGGCCCGAGGGCGACCAGCGGCTCGCCGCGCTTCGCCGCCAGGACGTCGCCGGCGGTGGCGGACCGGGACGGTGTCTCCAGAAACCCCTTCTCCCGCATCCAGGCATCGGAGAAGACCTTGCCCAGGTAGTTGCGCCCGGTGTCCGGGAGGATCACCACCACCACCTTCCCGCGCTCGAGCCGGCGCGAATAGGCGACGGCCGCCGCCACCGCGGTGCCGGAGGAGCCGCCCACCAGCAGGCCCTCCTCGCGGGCGAGGCGCCGGGCCATGGCGAACGACTCGGCGTCGGTGACCCGCACCATGTCGTCGACCACCTGCCGGTCGAAGGTGGAGGGGATGAAGTCCTCGCCGATCCCCTCCACCAGAAACGGCGCCGGGGCGTCGCCGGAGAGGATCGAGCCGGCGGGATCGGCGCCCACCACCACGACGTTCGGGTTCTGCTCCTTGAGATACCGGCCGGTGCCGGAGATGGTGCCGCCCGTGCCCATCCCCGCCACCAGCACGTCCACTCTCCCGTCGGTGTCCTGCCAGATCTCCGGGCCGGTGGTACGGTAATGGGCCTCGGGGTTCTTCGGGTTGGCGAACTGCGAGGGCCGGAAGGCGCCGGGGAGCTCCCGGGCCAGGCGATCGGCGACGCCGTTGTAGCTCTCCGGCGAGTCCGGCGGCACCGCGGTCGGGGTGATCACCACCTCCGCGCCGTAGGCCCGGAGGAGGTTGACCTTGTCGGCGCTCATCTTGTCGGGCATCACGAAGATGCAGCGGTAGCCCTTGATCGCCGCCACCAGCGCCAGCCCCACGCCGGTGTTTCCCGCGGTGGCCTCGATGATCGTACCGCCGGGCCGGAGCGCGCCCCGGCGCTCCGCGTCCTCGACCAGGGCCAGGCCCAGCCGATCCTTGATGCTGCCGCCCGGGTTCAGGCACTCGACCTTGGCGAGCAGCTGGACCGGCAGCTCGCGACCGATGCGACCGAGCCGCACCAGCGGTGTCCGGCCGATGGCGCCGGTGACGTCGTCAAACACTCTCACGCGAACGCTCCCAGGTGGTTCGTGTTTCAGATCCCGTCGGCGAGGAAGGCGGCCCGGGGCGAGCAGACCACGTAGTGGAAGGCGTCGCGCCTCCCCTTCTCGCTGTAGCCCCAGTGGTTGTGCAGCTCGTGGTGACGGATCTCGAAGCCGGCGGCGTCGAGCTCCCGGGCCAGCGCCGCCTTGGTGGGGAACCACCGCGACTGGCCGTCGGGGTTGATCCAGACGTCGGGCCGATACAGCGGGACGCCCTGGCCTTCCCAGACCGAGCCGGTGCCCTTGATCCCGAAGGCGAAGAACCCGGTCCGCCCGCTGGCGAGGAGGAGCGAGCGGACCAGCGCGAAGATCCGCTTCAGCTCCGCGGAGGCGAAGTAGTGGAGGCTGGAATAGGCATACACGCAGTTGTAGCCGGCCTCCCGCACCGCCGGATCGGCGAGCGCCAGGGCAAAGTCCCCGCAGACCAGCTCCGGGGCGGTCGTGCGCGGGCCGGTTTCCGCGAGCCGGTCCCGGAACCCCTCGATCGCCCGGGGCACCACGTCGATCCCCAGGTAGCGATCGACCTGCGGCGACTCGAGGAGCGCCAGCGCGTCGTTGCCGATCCCGCAGCCGAGCTCGATGACGCGGAGCGGGCGGTAGGGCGCGAGCTGGTCGAGGAGCTGCCAGATCAGCGGATTCGGATCCCGCGGCTTGAGGAACTCGTGGGCGGAGGCGCCCTCGTAGACCCGCCGCCAGTCGAAGCGGCCGTCGAGGAGAAACCGCGCCAGGGCCAGGCCCTCCTGCTCCCGGCCGGTGGCGAGGAACGCATCGAGCACCGCCAGGGCGAAGCCCGGGAGATCGAGGGCGTCGCCGTGTTGCGAGCGGGCGAGCCAGAGCGCGGTGGCGAGGTCGCCGCTCCGTTCGCCGATCAGCTCCGGGACGAGGCGCGCCAGCCGCTCCTGCTCGGCCGGGAGCCGGGCGAGCCGGGGCGCGAGCGCGTCACGGATCTCCGCGGGGGCGCCGGCGGCGTCGCCGGGGAGCGGCAGCTCGGCCACCTCGTTCCGGAGGAGGGCGAGCGCGGAGTCGGGGCCGGGGAAACCGGCGTCTCGAAGCAACTCGAGACGCCGGGCGTCGTTCGCGGGCATGGTAGGGAATCCGAGCTGCGGGAGAGAGCGACGCCGCGCCGGAGCCCCGCCGGTCGGGGCTCCGGGCGCAACAGAGACACCGTTACGCGGGAATGTTTTCGAAGAGGATGCTCGAGAGGTAGCGCTCGCCGGCGTCGGGCAGGACGGTAATGATCCGCTTGCCCTTGTTCTCCGGGCGCTCCGCGATCCGGAGCGCCGCCACCACCGCGGCGCCGGAGGAGATGCCGCAGGTGATCCCCTCCTCCCGGTGGAGGCGCCGGGCCATCTCCACCGCCTCCTCGTTGGTCACCGTCGCGACCTCATCGACCAGATCGAGATCGAGAATCTCCGGCTTGAAACCGGCGCCGAGGCCCTGGATCTTGTGCGGTCCCGGCTTCGGCGCCTCGCCCTTCTTCAGCGCGGTGAGCACCGGGGAGGCCGCGGGCTCCACCGCCACCAGCTTGGCCCCGTGCTTCTTCTCGTTCCGGAGGTAGCGGCCGACGCCGGTGATGGTCCCGCCGGTGCCGACGCCGGCGACGAAGATGTCGAACTCGCCGCCGGTCGCCTCCCAGAGCTCCGGCCCGGTGGTGCGGAAGTGCACCTCGACGTTGGCCGGATTGTTGAACTGCTGGGGGATGTAGTAGCGGCCCGGCTCGTTGGCGGCCATCTCCGTGGCCTTGGCGATGGCGCCGGGCATGCCCTTGGCGCCCTCGGTGAGCACCAGATCGGCGCCGAAGGCGCGCAGCATCCGCCGACGCTCCAGCGACCTCGTCTCCGGCATGGTGAGGACCAGGGGGTAGCCGCGGGCGGCGCACACATAGGCGAGGGCGATCCCGGTGTTTCCGCTGGTGGGCTCGAGCACGGTGACGTCCTTCGAACCGCGGACCAGCTTCCCCTCCCGCTCGGCGGCGTCGATCATCGCCGTGCCGATCCGGTCCTTCACCGAGTAGGCCGGATTGCGGCCCTCGATCTTGGCCACGATGGTGGCGCCGGTGTGCCGGGGGATGTGGTTCAGCTGGACCAGCGGGGTGTTGCCGATGCTGGCGCTGTTGTCGGAGTAGATACGGGCCATGTCTCGTCCTTTTCAGGGTAACTCTATCGGGTTAGTAGAGATTCCGACGTGAGGCAAACGCCACCCGCCGTCCTGCCGTCAGATCGCGAAATCGAGCGCCGGCTGCCGCCGGCCCCGGTCCACCAAGTCCTGGAAGGTGATGCCGTCGTAGACGTCGGAGAGGGCCTTCTCCGCCGCGCTCCAGACCGGGGCGAACAGGCAATCGGTCGCCGTCTGGCCACAGCCCCGGCGCCCCTCCACGCACCGGACCGGATAGAGCGGCCCCTCCACGTAGCGAATGATGTCCCCGAGCGTCAGCCGCCGGGCCGGGCGCGCCAGGAGGTACCCGCCCTCCGCGCCCCGGCGGGACTCGACGAAGCCGCCCTGCTTCAACTGGTTCAGGATCGCTTCGAGGAACTTCACCGGGATCTGCTGGCGCTCGGCGATCTCGCCGATCTTCACCGCGCGGCCGGAGGGCGCCCGGGCCAGCTCGTAGACCGCCCGGATCGCGTAGTAGCACTTCTGCGAGAGGCTCATGCCGTATCCCGATAGGAATGGTAGGGATTCCTATCGTCGTCCCCCGGCGCTGTCAAGCGACGCCCGGGGGCGGGGGCAACCCGATCATTCGACGACCAGCACTCCGGCGACCATCTGGTCCATCGCGCAACCGTACTTGAGCTGCCCGGTCTTCCGCGGGGTGAACCGGACCTCCACCGGCCGGTCCAGCGGCAGGGGCACGCTGAGGCCCTCCGAGGGGATGACGATCTCCTTGGCGCAGGTCTTGTCGGTGGTGCGGGTCACCACCAGGGTGAGCGGCTCGCCGGCCTTCACCTTCACCGGCGTGGGCGCGAAGCCCTTGCTGGTGACGGTGAGCTCGACCCGACGTCCGGTGTCCGCGGCGACCGCGGGAACCGACACACCGATCGCCAGGGCGGCGGCCAGCCCGGCGGGAAGAATCCGCATCCATCCGTTTCGCATGTTGCCTCCTGTTGTTGAGCGAGCCACGTCTGCGAGCCCCGTGCCAGGTTCGGGGCGGCGTTCTTCGTAGCCGTAGAGCCGAAACAGGGGCGCGGGCGTGACCGCCCGGGATACACGTGACCGCGCGCATCCCGAGGGCGCGGCCGCTCGGTTGACATGCCGGGGATCGGCGGATACGAATTCCACCGACCATGCGGCGCCTCCTCCGGATGCTGTCCTTCTTCGTGCTGACCCTCGCCCTGTTTCAGGCGGTGGGCGCCCGCATGCCCGGAGTGATCGCCGCCTGCGTCGAGGTCGGGCACACCGACGAACCCGAGTCGTGCCCGGTCACCTGCGACTGCGCCTGCCGCACCCCGCACCGGATCCCGCTGTACGCCCCCGTCGAGCTCCCGGTGCCCCCCGGGGAGCCCGCGTCGTTCGCCACGGCCACCTTCGCGCCTCCACCCGAACCGGCGCCCCGGCCGCTCCTGCACGTCCCCATAGCCCTCCACGGCTGACCGCGGTGGGGTGATCTGTCCGCACGGCGAAGCCGCGCGGCGACTCCCCTCGATCTTCGTGCCGTCGTGTGCCCGGCGCTTTCGCCGGGCGGGAGGACTCCATGCCGTCCCCGGGGAAGCGCGTGCTTCCGTCGATCTGCCTCGGGCTGGCCCTGTGGCTGCCGGCACCGTCCGGCGCCAACCCCGCCGAGACCCCGCTCCGTTGGGACGACCTCGTCGCCCTGCTCCCCTCCCTCCCCGCCGCCCGCGAGGGCGCGCTCGCGGTGAAGGAGGCCGAGGGCGCCGCGGCCGAGGCGCGGCAGCTGCCGAATCCCACCGTCGAGGGAACCCTCGCCCATGCCGACGAGGGCGGCGAGACCGGTCTCGAGTGGGGAGCCGGAGTCACCCTCCCCCTCGACTGGCTGGCGAGCCGTGGCCCCAGCGTCGACGCCGCCCTGGCCGCGGCGGCGGAGGCCCGGCACCGTTGGGCCGCGCAACGCCTCGAGCTCCTCGACCAGCTCCGCACCCTCTTCTACGGCCTCGCCCACGACCGGGAGCACGTCGCCTCCGTGGAGGGCGAGGTGGCCGGGATGCGGGAGCTGGCCAAGCTGGTCGGGCTCCGGGTGGAGAAGGGCGAGGCGAGACCGATCGAGGCGCTGCAGGCGGAGTCCGAGCTGGCCCGGGTCGAGAACGACCTCGACCGGGCCCGTGCCGACCTCGAGGCCCGGGAGCTGCGCCTGCGCTTGATCCTCCCCGAGCTGGGAGCGGGGCCCTTCGCGCCGACCGCCGACCTGGAGACCGAACCGCCGCCCACGCTCGACGAGGCGCTCGAACGACTGCGGTCGGGGGCCCCGGAGCTCCGGGCCGGCGCGGCCCGGGTCCGGGCGGCGGAGGCGGAGCTGTCGGTCGAGCGGCGGAAGCGGATCCCCGCCCTCGCCGTCTCCGGTTTCACCGACCGCGAGTTGGACAAGACGGTCGCCGGCGGGACGCTGGAAGTGGAGCTGCCGCTCCTCTCCTGGAACGGCGGCGGGGTTCGCCGGGCCGAGGCGGCGCTCGCCGCGGCGGAGGCCGCCCGGGAGGCCGCGCTCCGGGAGGCCCTGGCCACCTTCGCGGAGGCCCACCGCGCCTGCGCGCGCGAGCGCCGGGTCGCCGCCCGCTACCGGGACGAGATCCTCCCCCGGGCCGAGCGGACCCTGGCGATGCTGGAGAAGACCTTTCGTGTCGGGGAGACCACCCTCCTCGATGTCCTCGACGCCCGCCGCACCGCCGGTTCGATCCGGCGCGAGGCGCTGGAGAGCCGGCTCTCGGCCAAGCTCGCGTGCGAGCGGGTCGCCGCCGTCCTCGCGGAGAAATAAATGAAGACGCTCTGGATCGGTCTCTGGGCGGCGGGACTCGCCCTGGCGGGATGCACGGGCGGCACGGACACGGCCGGAAAACACGCCGAGCCGGAGCACGGCCACGAGGTGCCGGCGGGCTCGCGTCCCGCCGCACACGACGATCACGGCCACGCCGACGGGGACGAGCCCGCCGGTGAACACGGACACGGCCACGAGGACGGGGAGGCCTCCGACCTCGACATCCCGGTCGACCAGCTGTTCGCCCGGAGCTGCGAGCACGGGGTGAAGACCTTCGAATGCGCCGAGTGCCGCTACGAGGTGGGCGTGGTCCGGGTGCCCCCGCCGCTCCTCGAGGAGAAGCTGGTGGCCACCGCGCCCCTCGGCAAGCGGCCGGTGGCGGTGGCGGTCCCGCTCACCGGCGAGGTGGCCTTCGACGAGCGACGGGTCGCCCACCTCTCGCTCCAGGCCGAGGGGGTGATCCGCAAGGTCCACGTCGGCGCCGGCGAGAAGGTGAAGCAGGGCCAGCCCCTGGTGGAGCTCGAGAGCATCGGCCTCGGCGAGGCGGAGAGCGACTGGCTCGAGGCGCAGGCCACCCTGCGGCTCGCCCGGAAGAACCTCGATCGCCAGACGGAGCTGAAGGCGGAGGCGATCACCTCCGACCGCGAGTACCTCGAGGCCCGGCGCGAGCTGGAGGCGGCGGAGATCCGGGCCGACGCCGCCCGCGCCAAGCTGGCTCGCCTCGGCGTCGACGGCCGGGCCCTGGCGCGGATCGGCGGCGGCGCCGGCGCGGCGGGACGGATGGTGCTCCGTTCCCCGACCGACGGCACGGTGCTCTCGCTCCACGCCGTGGCCGGCGAGGTGGCCCGGCCGGAGGAGAGCCTGGCGGTGATCGGCGACCTCTCCTCGCTCTGGGTCCTCGCC
The DNA here is from genome assembly GCA_023436385.1 of Pseudomonadota bacterium. Lineage (GTDB taxonomy): Bacteria > Myxococcota > Myxococcia > Myxococcales > Vulgatibacteraceae > JAEZJH01. The sequence continues at coordinate 473 of JAEZJH010000010.1, read as the reverse complement.
GATCTCTACGAGGCCGACCTCGGCAAGATCGGCCCCAAGCCCGAGGGCGCCACCGCCACCGTGCGCGTGAAGGCGTTCCCGGACCGGAGCTTCCCCGGCACCGTCGAGCTCCTCGGCGCCACCATGGATCTCGCCACCCGCACCGTGAAGGTCCGGATCCGGCTCGACAACCCCGAGGGCCTCCTCCGCCCCGGGATGTTCGCGCGGGTGGAGCTGTGGCAGCCGGGGAAGGAGGAGGTGCCGGCGGCGCCGGAGGACGCGGTGCTCGCCGACGAGGGCCGCTCCTTCGTCTTCGTGCACCACCACGGCGACTACTACGTGCGGCGGCCGGTGGAGACGGGCCGGCGCTTCGGCGGCTGGGTGGAGATCACCTCCGGCCTCGCCGGCGGCGAGACCGTGGTGACGAACGGGAGCTTCCTCCTCAAGTCGGATGGGCTGCGGGCGAAGATGGGGGCCGGATGTGCGGATTGACC
>JAEZJH010000517.1 GCA_023436385.1 Pseudomonadota bacterium | reverse complement strand
GTGGTGGTGGCCAAGGGCAAGATCTGATGGCGACCGTCTCCCTCGCACACGTCCTCACGCTGGGCGCGGTGCTGTTCGCAATCGGCCTCGCGGCGGTGCTCCTCCGGCGCAATGCGCTGGTGGTGTTCATGGGCATCGAGCTGATGCTCAACGCCGCGAACCTCACCTTCCTCGGCTTCGCCCGGCAGTTCGGCGATTCCGCCGGCCATGTGATCGCGTTCTTCGTGATCGCGGTGGCCGCGGCGGAGGCCGCCATCGGCCTGGCGATCGTCATCGCGGTGTTCCGGTCGCGCAACACGCTGAACGTCGACGAGGTCGACGCCCTCAAGTACTGACGGAGTCCACGCGATGGAGCTGCTGCGAACGCTGAGCGCCGGCGTGGAGGGCGCGCTTCACTGGATCGTCCTCGCCCCGCTCCTGGGCGCGCTGGTCAACGGTCTCCTCGGCAAGCGCCTGGGGCGCGCCAACGTCCACCTGATCGCCCTGGGGGCGGTCTTCGCCGCCTTCCTGATCTCCGCCCTGGCCTTCTTCCGGGTGGGGTGGGGCGGCGACGAGCGGCTCTTCGAGCTGTGGTGGCACTGGTTCTCGATCGGCGGCGTCGACGTGGAGATGGCCTTCGCCGTCGACCGCCTCACCGCGACGCTGCTGATGGTGGTGACCGGCGTGGGCTTCCTGATCCACGTCTTCTCCACCGAGTACATGAGCCACGATGAGTCGTTCTGGAGGTACTTCGCCTACCTGAACCTCTTCATCGGGATGATGTGCACGCTGGTCCTGGGCGCGAACCTGGTGGTGATGTTCGTCGGCTGGGAAGGCGTGGGCCTCGCCTCGTACCTGCTGATCGGCTTCTGGTACACCGACGAGGCGAAGGCGTACGCGGGGCGGAAGGCCTTCATCGTCAACCGGATCGGCGACTTCGGCTTCCTGCTGGGGATCTTCACCCTGGTCGGCCTCTTCGGCACCGTCGACTTTGCCGAGCTGCGGCTGGCCGCAGACGGCCTGGTCCCCTCGCAGCTGCTCGGGACGGGGATCTTCAACGGCTGGACGGTGGCCGCCGCGGTGACGATGGCCTGCCTCCTGCTCTTCGTCGGCGCCTGCGGCAAGAGCGCCCAGTTCCCGCTCTACGTCTGGCTCCCCGACGCGATGGCCGGTCCGACCCCGGTCTCCGCCCTGATCCACGCGGCGACGATGGTCACCGCCGGCGTCTACATGGTCGCGCGGATGTCGTTCCTCTACGTCTACTCGCCGACGGCGATGGCGTGGGTGGCGGGCATCGGCGCCTTCACCTCGATCTTCGCGGCGCTGATCGCCTACACCGCCAACGACATCAAGAAGGTCCTCGCCTACTCCACGGTGTCGCAGCTGGGCATCATGTTCATCGGCGTCGGGGTCGGCGCCTGGTGGGCCGGCATCTTCCACCTCGTCACCCACGCCTTCTTCAAGGCCTGCCTCTTCCTCGGCGCCGGCGCGGTGATGCACGGGATGCGGGACGAGACCGACATCCGGAAGTTCGGCGGGCTGAAGAAGGAGATGGCGCAGACCTGGGCCACCTTCTCGATCGCCACCATCGCGATCACCGGCGTGCTGCCGCTCTCCGGCTTCTTCTCCAAGGACGCGATCCTCCACGGCGCCCACGTCAACCCGAACCCCTGGTTCCCGTGGTTCCCCACCGCGGTCTACCTGGTGGGCCTGGCCGCCGCGGCATCGACCGCCTTCTACATGTGGCGGATGCACCTCCTCACCTTCCACGGCACCCGGCGGGCGATGCTCGACCACCACGCCCACGACTCCGGCCCGGCGATCACCGTGCCGCTCTGGATCCTCGCCGGCCTGGCGGTGGTGGCGGCGATCTGGGGGCTCTGGCCGACGGTCACCGGCCCGATGTTCGAGCACTGGCTGGCGCCGGTGTTCGAGCCCGCCAACCGGAACTTCGCCCGGGTGCTGGCGGCCGGGGCGGCGCAGGCCGGCACCGCCGCGCCGGCGTTCCCGGTGCACCACGACCTCTCCGGCGTCCTCACCGGCTTCGGGATCGCCCTGGCGGTGGCCTGGGCCGGCGCCGGGATCGCCTGGGCGCTCTACCTCGGGCCGCTCCGTGGCGTGCCGGCCCGAGTCGCCCAGAAAGCGTCGGGGCTTTACACCTTCTTCGCGAACAAGTTCTACGTCGACGAGCTGTACCACTACGTCATCGTGGTGCCGCTCAAGGGCGGCGCGCGCCTCCTCTGGCAGGTGGTCGACGCGCTGGTGATCGACGGGATCTTCGTCAACGGGTCGGCCCGCGTCACCGGCTGGTTCGCGCAGGTCCTCCGCTACTTCCAGAACGGCAACGTCCAGCGCTACGCCGCGGTAATGGCGGTCTCCGCGGTGGTCCTGCTCTGGATCTTCCTCGGCTAGGGGCGACGACCGTGGGATCGTTCTTCGACACTCTCCTCTCGATCGTCACCTTCCTCCCGCTCCTGGGCGCGGCGCTGGTCGCCTTCGTGCCCAAGGAGGAGGGGAAGTTGGCCCGGGGCCTCGCCTTCTGGACCACCGTGCTCGTCTTCCTGGCGAGCCTGGGGCTCCTGGGCGGCTTCGATCTCGCCTCGAACCGCGCCTTCCAGCTCGAGACCCACGTCCCGTGGTTCCCGTCGCTGGGCGTGGGCTACCACGTCGGCGTCGACGGGGTGGCGCTCCTCCTGGTGCTTCTCACCACGTTCCTGATGCCGATCGTGGTGATCTCCGCCACCAGCGTCACCCACCGGGTCAAGGAGTTCGCCCTCTCGCTGCTGATCCTCGAGACGGCGATGCTGGGTGCCTTCGTCGCCCTCGACCTGGTGCTCTTCTACGTCTTCTGGGAGCTGATGCTGGTGCCGATGTTCCTGATCATCGGCGTCTGGGGCTCCGAGAACCGCATCTACGCCGCGGTGAAGTTCTTCATCTACACGATGGTCGGCTCGCTGTTGATGCTGGTCGCCATCCTCTACCTGTACTGGTCCACCGGGACGGGCGGCGGGACGCGGTCGTTCGACTACAACGCCTTCCTCGCCCTGCAGCTGGCGCCGTCGGTGCAGGTCTGGCTGTTCGCCGCCTTCGCCATCGCCTTCGCGGTGAAGGTGCCGATGTTCCCGCTCCACACCTGGTTGCCCGACGCCCACGTGCAGGCGCCCGCCGCCGGCTCGGTGATCCTCGCCGGCGTGCTCCTGAAGATGGGCACCTACGGGTTCTACCGGTTCGCCTTCCCGCTGTTCCCGCAGGCGGCCCTCCAGCTCCGCGAGGTGATCGTGGCGCTGGCGGTGATCGGGATCGTCTACGGGTCGCTGATGTCGCTGGCCCAGCGGGACATGAAGAAGCTGGTGGCCTACTCCTCGGTGGCCCACCTCGGCTTCGTGATGCTGGGCCTCGCCGCCCTCACCACCGCGGGGGTGAGCGGCGCCGTGCTGCAGATGCTGAACCACGGCCTCTCCACGGGCGCGCTGTTCCTCCTCATCGGCATGCTCTACGAGCGGCGGCACACCCGCCTGATCGCCGACTACGGCGGTCTGGCCCGGGTGGTCCCGGCCTTCGCGGTGGTCTGGCTGATCGTCACCCTCTCCTCGATCGGCCTCCCCGGGACCAACGGCTTCATCGGCGAGTTCCTGATCCTCACCGGCACCTTCGTCTCCGGGCTGCCGAACTCGATCCTCTGGGGCGCCGTGGCCGCCTCCGGCGTGGTGCTGGGCGCGGTCTACATGCTGTGGATGTACCAGCGGGTCTGGTACGGCGAGGTTCGGCACGAGGTGAACCGGCACCTGCCCGACCTCAACGTGCGGGAGTGGGTGGCGCTGGCGCCGATCCTCCTCCTCATCTTCGTGATGGGCCTGTTCCCCGGGCCGTTCCTCGACCTGGCCCGGCCCGGCGTCGAGCGGCTGATCGCCCGGATCGAGGCCGCGAGCCCGGCGACCGTCGGTGACCCGCCCGCCGCGGTCACCGCCGCCGCCGCGGCGCCGGCCGCTCCCGGTGCCAACGGCCAGGT
>JAEZJH010000493.1 GCA_023436385.1 Pseudomonadota bacterium | reverse complement strand
GGGCGGCTGCGGTTGAAGGAGCTGTAGACCCGAATCCGTGGCGGCCGGTGAAGCCGGGTCGTATCGGCATCGTCGTTCCGGGCCCGCGGGTCCGGCGCATCCAAGTACGGCTGGCTCGCGTTTGGTTCGCGAATACGAACCGCGGCGTCGCGGCTCGCGGAGGGAGCATCGTGCTCGCGCGGGGGGCCGCGCCGGAGGCCAACGTGGATCGAGCCTTGTGCCGCGTCACCCTGCTGCTCCTAATCCTTTCCGCCTGCTCGCCTACCAACGCCGGCAACCAGCACGCTTCCGTGCCAGCCGCGTTGCCGGAGGGGACCTCGGTGGCGACGATCGTCCTGCCCCCGGTCTCGCCGGACGGTTGGACGGGGACCGCCCTGCGGGAGATGCCGCTCGACGTCTACGTGCGGCCGGTGGGAACGGCTCTGGCGGCGGCGTTTGCCGGCCCACCGGGCGAGATGATCGGCCCGCAGGACCGAAATCTCGCGGAGGGCGTGGATAGTGCGTTCACGGTCGATGTCACCCGTCACCGCGGATGGTGCGAGATGTTTCAGGAGGTGGACCGCGTCCCCTCGGAGGTCGACGGGTCCGACCGAGCGCGGTCGCTCTACACCGCGACCCTGCGCCCGCTGGACGACGACGGCGACGGCGTGGCCGACCAACTCTGCGCGACGCTCGACGGGGGCGGGACGGCCTCCCTGTGCAGCGAGGGGGGGATCGGCCAGTGGGAGTGGACGCACGAGGGCTGCGCGCCGCTGCGCCCGCTCGGGCCCGCTACGGCCGAGTTGGTGACATCGACGGTCGCGTCGGGCGAGGCGGTGCAGGTTCGCTTCTCGCACCCGATGACCGTGACCTCCGCCCGCTTCGTCAGGCCCGACGGCACCGCCGCCGCTGCCCAGGTCTACGAATCCGGGATGTGCGACAACTACAACGAGGCGCGACAGGCCTGGCTCGGCCTCGACGAACTCCTTCCCTGGGGGGCGACGGTTACCTACGAGATCGAGGGGGAACTGGCCGTGCTCGGCGGCGAACCGCTCACGGCCACCGGCACCATCCAGGTAACGCCGCCGCCCGGCGCGTGGACGACGTCGTTCGAGGACGGCGAATTGGCGGGCCTCCTCGTCAGCCGGGGAACCGCCGAGGCGGCCGACGAGACCAGCGGGGTCCCGCCGCTCGACGGCGCGCGTTTCCTGCTGGCGAACTCGGCCACGTCCGAATACACGCGGTTGGTCTTCGAGCTGCAGGTTCCCGCCACCGACCCCGGGACGCTGGCCGTGGAAGCGCGCTTCGTCTATCGCTCCGATCCGGGAACCGACCTGCCGGCCCTCCCGTCCTTCTGGCTGGAAATTCTTGGCGAACCAGACGGCGTGGGCCACGGCCCGTCGCTCGACCCGACCGTGGCGTCGCCGCTCGCCGGGGATTGGTTCGGCGCCACCGGCGCGGTCACCGCTCGCCTCGACCTCGGGCCCTTCGCCGGGCGGAGCGTCCTGGCCTCGATCAACGTGTCGCCTTGGGACCGTACCTGTGCGCCGCGCCCCGACGGCGTGCTCCAACTCGACGGGTTACGGATCGAGCCGTAGACGCAAGCCGAGCTTGGCTGCGAGCGGGCGGTGCGGATCGATTTCCTGCCGTGAGGCAGGTATCGAGTTCCCCATCGACCGGGCGTTCAATGGGAGCGGCACCGACAGCACTTCAGCGGGTGAACTCCTCCCGGCGGAGGAGGCCGTCGTCGGGGACCTCGTAGTAGTCGCCCTTGCTACCCAGGTAGATGTGGGCCTTCGGCGCGAGGCCGGTCGGGGCGTCGAGGGTGCCGGCGGAGATCGACATCTTCGGCGCGCCGTCCTCGTCCCAGAGGAGGCTCGAGCCGCACTCCGCGCAGAAGCCGCGGCGCACGGTGGGGGAGGCCTGGTACCAGCGCAGGCCGCGGGCCTCAGTGAGCCGGAAGCCCGGCCGGTCGACGGCAGTGTAGGCGCCGACGTGGCCGTGCCAGCGCCGGCACTTCGAGCAGTGGCAAAAGGTGACCGGGGTCAGCTCGAGGTCGATCTCGAAGCGGACCGCGCCGCAGGAACAGCCGCCAATTTTCATGAACCGGACCGTAGCAAGGTTTACGCGCCGGCGCGTACCCGACGTGGGAGGATGGCGCGGTCATCGTCCGACGGTGCCGCCCCGGGGCGAACTTCCCGGGCAGGTGATTCGCTACGACCTCTCGCAACTCGAGACGTTGTAGCCCCCGGCGCTCGAGGCGAGCGACGGGGCGGGTTGGCTCGGGTACCGTCGCGCCCGGATCAGTACCGGAGCCGGAGCGCCACGTTGGTGACCCAGTCGTCGGCGGGGAGCACCGGGCCGATCTGGATCGGGAAGCCGAAGTGGAGGCGGAGGGCGAGGGGGCCGGCGAGGAAGTCGAGGCCGGTGACCGCCGCCAGGGAGCGGGCCTCCCAGAGCCGGTCCACCTCGTCGGTGACGCCGCCGAAGTCGGCGCCGATCACGCCCCGGAGGCCCTGGAACAGGGCCAGCTGGATCAGCCAGTCGAGCGGGAAGGTCAGCTCCGCGTTGGCCACGTAATACATCGTGCCGAGGAGCCGCTCGTCGGCCCAGTGGAAGCCTCGCAGGTTGTCGACGCTCGACAGGTAGTACTGCTTCGAGAACCGGCCGCCGAAGGCGGTGCCGCCGGCGAGGCGGCCCATCAACACGGAGCGGCCGCCCAGATACAGGTAGCGCTGGAGATCTCCCTCGACCCAGCCGTGGTAGGGCGAGTCGGAATCGGAGACCCGGAGCGGGAGCATCCCGCCGCCCAGGGTGAGGAGGAAGCTGCCGCCGGCGATCGGCCCGGCCGCCGGATGGAGGCGGACGGTGTCGAGGCCGTAGGTGGTGGCGAGGAGGAGCTGGGGCTCGCTGCCGCCGGTCCGCTCCAGCCACGCGGGCTCGCGGCTGTCTCGTTTATCGGTGAAACGGTCCCGGTCGACGCCCTCGATGGTGAGCGAGAGCTGGAAGCGCTGGAAGACGCTGGTCGGATAGACCAGGCCGCCGGTCACCCCGAACTCGCGCTCCAAATAGAAATCGGGATTGCCGGGGAACGCCGGCTCGTCGAAGGTGCGGTCGCGCTTCGGCTGGAAGGTGTGGAACAACCCGACCAGCCAGGTGAGCCGCCGGGACTGGTCGAGGTAGAAGATCGCCGCGTCGGTCAGCTCGAGGTCGCCGTAGACGGCGAGCTGCACGGCGGTGACCTTGTCCCGGAGCAGATCGGAGAAGGCCAGGC
>JAEZJH010000492.1 GCA_023436385.1 Pseudomonadota bacterium | reverse complement strand
CTTCGGCACCGCGGTGGAGGTGATCGACGGGGCCCTCGAGGCCCGAGTCCCGGGATGAGCCCCCCGGGGAAAAACACGAACGACCCGGGCCGGCAGCAGCGATCCGGTTCGGGGCGTTCGCGGTCGGGCGGGGTCGGTTACGGCGCGATGTAGCAGAGGAACCCGGCGGACTCGCAGGCCGTCTTCCATTCCGCGGGGGTGCTGTTCGGCTCGTAGTTGACGGTGACGGTGCCGAAGATGTTGGCGACACAGGCGCCGTTCACCTTGGTGCTCTCTGCGCAGCCGGAGGTCGACCACGTCCCTTCCTCGTCGACGCACTCGGCCTCGGGATCGAATTCGCTCACGTTGCCCCGGACCTCGTAGCAACTGCCGAGCGTATCCGTGCAGCTCCCCGCCAGCGTGGCGTTCGAGCCCTCGCAGCCGCCATCGCCACCCTTTCCATTGCCATCGCCATCGTCGCCCCCGCAGCCGGCCAGGCCGAGCGCAAGGCCGAGGGAGAGCAGCAAGGCAAGACGCTTCCACGTGTTCATGGGTGTCTCCATGTTGCCGGGTAGCGGGAGCGCCCCCGGGCTCCGGTATTCCCAATGCTACGAGACTCACCGGCCCGAATCCACGGGAAGGACGGGAGGGCGGTTGGTTCCCTCCGCCTACACCGGCGGTGTCCCCGCACCGCTCGCCGGCCCGGATACCGGGCGGCGGTCTCGCGCCGGGAGGGCCGCCGCTCGAACTCCGGCCGTCCGACGCCGCCTCGGCCGCCCGGCGTCCTCACCCTGCGATGCGCGCGCGAAGCTGACGGCCGGCCCGGCCCGGCCTACACTCGCGGGAATGGCACGCCTCCCGGAACCGCTCGAGCGGGCCGTCTTTCCCCCGTTCGTCCTCGAGGTCCTCCGCGGCCTCAAGGCCCACGGCCACGCCGTGTTCGTGGTCGGCGGGGCGGTGCGCGACCTCCTCCTCGGCCGGCCGGTGAAGGAGTACGACCTCGCCTCGAACGCCCGGCCGGAGGAGGTGGCGGCGGCGTTCCCGCGGGTGGTGCCGACCGGACTCGCCCACGGCACGGTCACCGTGGTGATCGACGGCCAGCCGGTGGAGGTGACCACCTTCCGTGGCGAGGGCGCCTACCTCGACGGCCGCCGGCCCACGGAGGTGCGCTTCCTCGACGACGTGGTGGAGGACCTGGCCCGCCGGGACCTGACCATCAACGCCATGGCCCTCGATCCGCTCGAGGGCCTCTTCATCGATCCCTTCGGCGGCGAGCGGGACCTGGCCGCGCGCCTGGTCCGTGCGGTGGGCAATCCGGCGGTCCGCTTCAACGAGGACGGGCTGCGGATCATGCGGGCGGTGCGAGTGGCGAGCGTGCTCCGCTTCTGCATCGAGCGAGTGACCCGGCGGGCGATCCCCGGGGCGCTCCCCACCTTCCGCAAGGTGGCGATCGAGCGGGTGCAGGCGGAGCTCTCGAAGCTCCTCGTCGGCCCGGCGCCGCGCTACGGGATCGACCTGCTCCGGCGCACCGGCATCCTCGCCCACGTGATCCCCGAGCTGCTCGAGGGCGTGGGGATGCGCCAGAACCGCTGGCACCGCTACGACGTCTACCACCACGTCCTCCGGGCCCTGGACGCGGCGGAGCCGCGGCTCGAGGTGCGCCTCGCCACCTTGCTCCACGACGTGGACAAGCCGCGGACCGCCGGGCCTTCGCCGAAGGGCGAGGCGTGGGAGCGGTCCTTCCACTCCCACGAGGTCTCGGGGGCGGAGCGAGCCAAGGAGATCGCCCTCCGGCTCCGCTATCCGCTCAAGGTGGTGGAGCGTGTCGCCCTGCTCGTCCGCGAACACCAGTTCGTCTACACCGACGGCTGGAGCGACGCGGCGGTCCGGCGGATGCTGGCGCGGGTGGGGGACGACGCCTTCGACGAGCTGGTGGCGGTGCGCCGGGCCGACGTCATCGGCCGGGGGAGGGCGGTGGAGGAGGGGCTCGCGGAGATCGACCGGCTGGTCACGCGGGTGGAGGCAGAGCGAAGGAAGCGGCCCGCCCTCGGCCCCAAGGATCTCGCCGTGGGCGGCCGCGAGGTGATGGAGGCGCTCGGGGTCGGGCCCTCTCCGGAGGTGGGCGAGGCGATCCGCCACCTCGTCGACCTGGTCCTCGAGGACCCGTCCAGGAACACCCGGGAGCAGCTCCTCGCGGTGCTGGCCGAGCGGCGGGGGTAGCCTCCCCCGGCTTCGCGGCGCAACCCGGCCTCCGGCATCACATCCAACCCTTGGGCCGGGGGCACGGGACGCAAACGTTTTCCCCCGGCCAGAGCCGCGATCGCCGGCTTGTCGGTCCCGATCCCCCGGGCCGATAATTCCGGCCTCACACGGGGTTTGTCCCCATCGAGTCAAGGCGCCATGCCGGAGACCGTCTCGAGCGGACCGCACGAACCGTACGTCCTCGTCATCGCCGCCGACGAGGGCACCCGGAGCGATCTGCGCCGGGCGCTGGAACGGAACGGGTTTCAGCTCTCCATGGCGACCGACGGGGTCTCCGGCGTGGAGGCGGCCCTGGTGCGGCACCCGGACCTGATCCTGGTCGACGCGGCGCTGCCGGACATCGACGGGTTCGAGGTGGCGACCCGCCTCCGGAGCCGGGGCGTGGGCGCACCGATCGTCGCCCTGACCGACCGGGATCCCCACGACCGCGGCCTCTCCGTCACCGCCGGCGCCGACGGCTCGCTGGTGAAGCCGGTCGACCACGAGCGCCTCCCCGGCCAGCTCCGGGAGTTCCTCGCCGGAAAGCGCGAGCACCTCCGGACCTCCGAGGAGCGGCGCCTGCTCCGGGAGTACGCCGAGGGCCTGGTGGAGAAGCTCGAGGCCAAGGTGAAGGAGCTGACCCGGAAGAACGAGCAGCTCCTCGCCGTCGACCGCTCGAAGACCGAGTTCATGCGCTCGATCTCCCACGAGTTGTCGACGCCGCTCACGCCGATCGTGGGCTACCTGAAGATCTTGAAGACGAAGCGTCTGGGCGCCCTCGACGAGCGGCAGGAGAAGGTGGTCGACGCGATGTTGGGGTCGGCGGAGCGCCTCTCCCGCGTCCTCGACAACCTCTCGGATTTCTCGAGCCTGGAGAGCGGCGTTTACCCGATCCGCCGGGCGCCGTTCGATCCGGCGGCGGCGATCCGGGCGCTGGTCGAGGAGACGAAGCCCATCGCCCGCGACCGCCGGGTCGGCCTCGACCTGATCGACGCCGCCGGCGGCCGGACCCTCACCGGCGACGAGCTGAAGCTCCGGCAGGCGGTGGGCAACCTCCTCGAGAACGCGCTCAAGTTCAGCCCGCCGGGCGCCCAGGTGCTGGTGGAGCTGCTGGGCGACGCCGAGGGCCTGACCATCTCGCTCTTCGACCAGGGGCCGGGGGTGCCGGGGGATCGGCGGGAACGGGTCTTCGAACCGTTCGTGCGGTCGGAGTCGGTGGGACCGGGCCGCACGCCGGGGGCCGGGCTCGGCCTGCCGGTGGCCAAGCGAATCGTCGAGGCCCACGGCGGCCGGATCTGGCTGGAATCGCCGCCCCGGCGGCAGCCGGAGCGGACCGACCACGAGTACCAGGGGACGCGCCTGGTGATCTTCCTTCCCTGGGGCGCGCCGCCCGCTTAGAACATCCCGCTCGTTCCGGGAGTTCAGCGTTCCATGCGCGTCGTCGTCGCCATGTCGGGAGGGGTCGACTCCTCGGCCGCCGCGGCCCTGCTGAAGGAGGCGGGGCACGAGGTGATCGGGGTCACCCTGCGCCTCAACCGCGTCGAGCGCGCGGTGCCGGGACGTTGCTGCTCCCCCGACGACATCGACGACGCCCGGGCGGTCGCCGACGCCCTGGGCATCCCGTACTACGTCTTCGAGACCGCCGACCGGTTCGCGGAGCGGGTGATCGGCCCGTTCGTCGACGCCTACCTCCGGGGCGAAACGCCGGTTCCCTGTTCCGCCTGCAACCGCGAGCTGAAGTTCGGACACCTCCTCGACCGGGCCGCGGCGCTGGGCGCCCGCCTCGCCACCGGCCACTACGCGCGGCTCGAGCGGGATCCGGACGGCACCCTGCGCCTCTTCCGCGGCGCCGATCCCAACCGCGACCAGAGCTACTTCCTCTGGGAGCTGGGGCCCGCCGAGCTGGCCCGGCTCGAGTTCCCGGTCGGGACGATCACCAAGGCCGAGGCGAGGGAGGTGGCCCGAAGGGCGCACCTGCCCGTGGCGAACAAGGCGGAGAGCCAGGACATCTGCTTCGTTCCCGACGGGGACGCGGCGGGCTTCGTCGCCCGTCGGGCCGGCGAGCGGCTGCCGCCACCGGGGCCGATCGTCGACACCGCCGGGAAGATCCTGGGCCAGCACCGCGGGCTCCACGCGTACACGGTGGGCCAGCGGAAGGGCCTGGGGATCGCGCACCGGCTGCCGCTCTACGTGACGGAGTTGCGACCCGCGAGCAACGAGCTGGTGGTGGGGCCGGAGGAGGCGATCGGCCGGCGGGAGTTCCACGCCGCCGGGGCGCGCTGGACGGCGGGCCGGCCGCCGGCGCCCGGGGAGCTCCTCAC
>JAEZJH010000481.1 GCA_023436385.1 Pseudomonadota bacterium | reverse complement strand
GGTATATACGCCCACCGCATTCACCAGCCCGGGACGCCATGCCGCAGAGCCGCCAGACCCCTCCGACCGTGAAGCCCCCGCCGGAACTCGCGTTCCTCGGCGAGGCCCCGCGGACCCTGCTCCTGGGCCACTTCGGCTCCGGCAAGACCGAGGTGGCGATCGCCACCGCGCTGGCCTACGCCGGCGGACCGGTCCGGCCGCTCCTGGTCGATCTCGATTTCATCACCCCGTACTACCGGACCCGCGACGTGGTCGACGAGCTGCGGGCCGCCGGCGTCGATCCGGTGACCCCGGAGGGCGAGCTCTCCACCGCCGATCTCCCGGTGGTCACCGCCAAGGCCGTGCACGCGTTCGACGCGCCGGTCCCGGTGATCGCCGACGTCGGCGGCGACGAGGGCGCCCGGGTGATGGGCAGCATCGCCGCCCGGCTTCCCCCCGGAACGTACCGGGCGTGGATGGTGGTGAATCCCTATCGGCCGGGAACGGGCCCCCCGGCCCAGGTGGCGGACTACGCCCGCTGGCTCGAGCGCGTGGCCCGAGTCCAGTTCACCGGGTTGGTGAACAACGCCAACGTCGGTCCCCTCACCGAGCCTCGCCACGTCGTCGAGGGGTTCGAGCGTCTCCGGGAAACCGCGGAGGCGCTGGGGGTGCCGGTGGTCTTCTCCGCGGCGAGAGCCGATCTCGCGGCGGACGTGCCCTTGCCCGAGGTCCTGCCGCTGCACCGAAAGATGCGGGCGCCGTGGGAACCCCGCTAGCCCGAGGAGTACGACTTTGCGCGGAAAAATCGAACTAGACGAGAACCGCTGTAAGGGCTGCGAGCTGTGCGTCGACGCCTGCAAGCCGAAGGTGCTCGAGATGGCGACGCACATCAACGCGCTGGGGTACAAGCCGGCGACGGTGGTCCACGTCGAGAAGTGCACCGCCTGCAAGGCGTGCTACTTCGTGTGCCCCGAGGTGGTCTTCACCGTCATCCAGGCCGCCTAAGAGGAGACACCAGTGTCCGAACTCACGATGGTGAAGGGGAACGAGGCGCTCGGCGAGGCCGCGATTCGCGCCGGTTGCCGGTTCTTCTTCGGATACCCGATCACGCCGCAGTCCGAGCTGCCGGCCTACATGTCGCGCCGGATGCCCGAGGTGAAGGGCACCTACCTCCAGGCCGAGTCCGAGCTGGCCGCGGTGAACATGGTCCTCGGCGCCGCCTCCACCGGCGTGCGGGCGATGACCTCGTCCTCCTCCCCGGGCTTCAGCCTGAAGCAGGAGGGCATCTCGTACATGGCCGGCTCCGAGCTGCCCTGCGTGGTGGTCAACGTGCAGCGCGGCGGGCCGGGCCTGGGCAACATCCAGCCCTCCCAGTCCGACTACTTCCAGATGACCAAGGGCGGCGGCCACGGCGACTACCGGCTGATCACCCTGGCGCCGTCGACGGTCCAGGAGCTGGTCGACCTCACCGTGCTGGCCTTCGACCTGGCCGACAAGTACCGGAACCCCTGCGCGATCCTCGCCGACGGCCTCCTCGGCCAGACGATGGAGCCGGTCCGGTACCCCGAGCTGAAGGGCCCGCCGGACGTGAACCGGTTCGACTGGAACCTCACCGGCGCCGCCGGCCGGAACAAGCGGATCCTCAACTCGCTGTATCTCGTCCCCGAGCCCCTCGAGGAGCACAACAAGCACCTCCAGGCGAAGTTCGCGGAGATGTCGAAGAACGAGGTCCGGTTCGAGACCGTTCACTGCGACGACGCCGAGCTGGTGGTGGTGGCCTACGGCACCGCGGCCCGCATCGCCAAGCAGTCGGTCCTCGACCTCCGGAAGAAGGGCGCCAAGGTCGGCCTCTACCGGCCGATCAGCCTCTGGCCGTACCCGACCGCCGGGATCCAGGAGCTGGTCGCCCGCGGGGTGAAGAAGTTCCTCACCGTCGAGATGTCGTGCGGGCAGATGGTCGAGGACGTGCAGCTCGCCGTCCACGGCCAGGCCGACGTCCGGTTCTTCGGCCGCACCGGTGGCATCGTGCCGACTCCGCGGGAGATCACCGTGGAGATCGAGAAGGTCCTGGGAGGCGCGAAGTGAAGGTCCTTGCTACGAAGCCCGAGTCGATGTCTCCGGGAAGCACGCACTACTGCCCGGGCTGCAGCCACGGCGTGCTCCACCGGCTGGTCGCCGAGGTCCTCGACGAGCTGGGCGTCCGCGAGAAGACGATCGGCGTCGCCTCCGTCGGCTGCTCGGTGCTCGCGTTCAATTACTTCGAGACCGACTTCGTCCAGGCGCCCCACGGCCGCGCCCCGGCGGTGGCCACCGGCGCCAAGCGCGCCCGCCCCGACATGTGCGTCTTCACCTACCAGGGTGACGGCGACATGGCGGCGATCGGCACCTCGGAGATCATCCACGCGGCGGTCCGCGGCGAGAACATCACCGCGATCATGTACAACAACACCATCTACGGGATGACCGGCGGGCAGATGTCTCCGACCACGCTGATGGGCGTGGTCACCGCCACCACCCCGTACGGCCGCGGCCTCGAAGCCGGCCAGCCGTACAAGATGGCCGAGCTGCTGGCGGCGCTCCCCGGCTCCGCCTACGTCGCCCGGACCCACGTCGCCGACGTGGGGAACATCGTCAAGACGAAGCGGGCGCTGAAGAAGGCCTTCGAGCTGCAGATGAAGGGCGCCGGCTTCACCATGGTCGAGGTCCTGGGCAACTGCCCGACCAACTGGGGTGTCTCCGCTCACGAGGCCAACGAGTACGTGACCAAGGAGATGATCCCGGCCTTCCCCCTCGGCGAGTTCAAGGACGTGACGAAGGAGGCGAAGTAATGGGCGACACCCATCAGATTCTCCTGGCCGGCTTCGGCGGCCAGGGCGTCCTGACCGCGGGTCAGCTCCTTGCCTACGCCGGCGCCATGGAGGCGAAGCAGGTCTCCTGGGTCCCGTCCTACGGCCCCGAGCAGCGGGGCGGCACCGCCAACTGCTCCGTGGTGATCGGCGACGAGCCGGTGGCGTGCACCCTGGTCACCGAGCCCACCTGCTGCGTGGTGATGAACCAGCCGTCCCTCGAGAAGTTCGAGAAGACGGTGCAGCCGGGCGGCGTCCTGGTGGTCAACACCTCGCTCTGCACCGGGAAGCCGGCCCGCAAGGACATCTCCGTGGTCGAGCTGCCCGCCTCCGATATGGCGGTGGAGCTGGGCTCGGTGAAGTTCGCCAACATGATCTGCCTGGGCGCGCTGCTCGGGGCCCGGCCGATGGTCGAGACCGAGGACGTGCTCAAGGCGATGATCAAGGTGATGGGCGAGGACAAGGCCCGCTTCGTCCCGGTGAACCGGGAGGCGCTGAAG
>JAEZJH010000470.1 GCA_023436385.1 Pseudomonadota bacterium | reverse complement strand
GTGAGGAGGCTCGTGGCGATCACCGACGAACCGATGGTGGCGGTGGCGGTGGCGATCACCGGGGCGGCGACGGCGGTGCGGAGCAGGCTCATGCGAGCTCCTCGCGGAGGGGGAAGAGGAGGACCTCGTCGATGGTGGCGAAGCCCCCGAGGATCATCAGCAACCGGTCGAGGCCGACGGCGACCCCCGCCGACGGCGGCATCCGGCCCACAGCCGCGAGGAAGCGCTCGTCGAGCGGATACACCGGCCGGCCCAGGCTCCGGCGCAGCTCCTGCTCCTCGACCAGGCGCCGGCGCTGCTCGGCGGCGTCGTTCAGCTCGAAGAACCCGTTCGCCAGCTCCAGGCCGGCGACGTACAGCTCGAACCGCTCGGCGACGTTCGGATCGTCCTCCCGGAGCCGGGAGAGGCTGGCCATGCACGCCGGGTAGTCGACCAGGAAGGTGGGCCGCGTCGCGCCGAGGGTGGGCTCGATGGCGGTGAGGAAGATCGAGAAGAAGATGTCGTCGTAGGTGGCGAGGGCGTCGTCGACGTCGAACCCCCGGGCCCGGGCGCGGGACCGGAGCAGCTCCGCGTCGCCGTCCATCGGCAGCTCGATCCCGGTGCGGCTCCGGAATGCCTCGGCGACGGTGAGCCGCTCCCACGGCGCGTCGAGCCGCACCGTCCGGCCCTCCACCGTCACCTCGTGGCTTCCGGCGATCGCCTCCGCCGCCCGCAGGGTGAAGGCCTCGATGTCCCGGAGGAGCGGCCCGTGCCCGGTCACGTGGGCCCGGTAGAACTCGAGCATGGTGAACTCGGGGTTGTGGAGCTTCGCCACCTCGCCGTTCCGGAAGACCTTGCCGATCTGGAAGATCCGCTCCCAGCCCGACGCCAGGAGTCGCTTCATCGCGTACTCCGGCGAGGAGTGGAGGTAGAGGGTGCGCGTCGTGCCGACGCCCGTCTCCGGCACGTACGTCGTCTCGAAGAGGTTGCTGTGCGGCTCCATCCCGGGAGCCACCACCAGGTTCGGGGTCTCGACCTCGTCGAAACCCTCGGCCTCGAAGTAGGCGCGGATCGCGCCGTAGAGGCGCTGCCGCGCGCGGGCCGCCGCGGCCTTGGGGGGAAGGTTCATCGGGCGGAACCCTACCCGCGGGTCGTTGCCGGCCGCAAGATCGCGGCCGGTGGTCGGGCGCCCGGGCGTGGGCGCGTCCGTCGGCCGCCGTCATTTCGCCGGGACGCGTGATAGGGTCGCCCGCCATGCGCGCCCACGCCTACCTGCCGGTCGTGTTCCTCGCCCTCGCGGCGTGCGCCACTTCTCCCACCGTTCTTGCCACGGCCGAAGCGCCCGCGGCGCCGACTTCGCTCTTCCCGCCCACCCGGCCTCCCGCCGATCCGGCGCTGGTCGCCCGGGTCGAGGAGATCCGCGGCGAGGCCGGGCGGCTCCTCGAGGCGCAGGCGGAGGCGCTCTGGCGGGTCTGGACGGAGGGCACGGCGGTCGGCCTCGCCGGGGGGCTGGCCGGCAGCGAGGAGCTCTTCACCGCGGAGACGGTGCGGACCGTTCGCCGGGTGCGGGAGGGGACCGCCGATCCCGGGAAGCGCCGGGCGCTGCTCTTCCTCGAGACGTACCTGGCCGGCGAGTACGTGGCCCGGGCCGCGGCCCCCGAGACCGCGCGGATCGTCGCCCACCTCCGGACCTCGGCGGTCGCATCCGGCGGCATTTCCTTTCCGTTCGCGGAGCTCGACGCCCGCCTCGCCGTCGAGCCCGACCGCGAACAGCGGGCGGCGCTCGAGGCCGCGGCCGTTCCGGTCCTCCGGGCCCTCGAGCCGCTGCGGCTCGCGGAGGAGGCGAAGATCGAGGAGGCGGTCCGGACCCTGGGCTATCGCGGCTACGCCGAGCTGGGCGCCGCCGTCCGGCAGCTCGACCTGGGGCCGACGGCGCAGCTGGCCCGGCGCTTTCTCGACGCCACCCGGGAGCCCTACCGGCGCGCTCTGACGGAGGCGGCGCGGCGGGAGCTGGGGCTCGCGCCCGCCGAGGTGCGGCGGGCCGACGTGCCGCGGCTCTGGCGGGGCATCGGCTTCGACGCCGGGTTCCCCCGGGCCCGGTCCCTCTCCGCCCTCGACCAGACCCTCGCCGGCCTGGGTCTCGGCCTCCGCGACGGCTCGGTCCGAATCGACGACGCCGAACGGCCGACCAAGGCGGCCCGGCCCCTCTGCGTGCCCGTGCGGATCCCCGGCGACGTGCGCCTCTCCGTGCGCCCCGCGGCCGGCGTCGCCGAGTGGGCCGCGCTCCTCCACGAGGCGGGCCACGCCCAGCACTTCGCCCACGCGGCGAACGGCGCCTTCGAGCTGGACCTCCTGGGAAACCACGCCACCGGCGACGCCTTGGCGCGGATCTTCGAGGACCTCCTCGAGGAGCCGGCGTGGCTCGAGGCCCACACCGATCTGGGCGGCCCGGAGCGCGCCGCCTTTCGGGCCAGCGAGGCGACCAAGAAGCTGTATCTGCTCCGCCGCTACGCGGCCCGCACGCTGTTCGAGCTGTCCTGGCGGACCGGTCAGCTGGGCGGCGTCTCGCCCCGGGAGGCCTGGCGCCGGGCCCTCGAGGAGGCGGTGGGCTTCCCGCTCTCCGACGACGACGCCCTCCGCTGGGCGCTCGAGGGAGAGGATTTCTTCGCCGCCGCCGACCACCTCCGGGCTTTCGTCCTCGCCGCGATGATCGAGGAGCGGCTGGCGAAGTCCCACGGCGAGCGCTGGTGGACCGAGCCCGCCGCCGGCGTGTTCCTCCGGGAGCTGTGGGCGGGGGGGAACCGGGATCGGCCGCTCGAGCTGGCGCGGCTGCTCGGCGTTCCCGCGCTCGACGAGGGGCCGCTGGTGCGCCGCCTCGTACGCGGGCTGGATCGGCCCGCGCCCACCGCGCCGGTTCCACCGTAGCGGCCGGTAGCGCCCGATTCGCCGGGGTTCGGAGCCGATCCCCCGGGCGTTTTCGGCGACCGGTCGTCGTTGGCCTCTTTCCTCTCGCCCGCTTCTCGGTCCATTCTACGGGCAGGGAGGGGATACATGGAGCGCGTGCTGCGCTGGGCCGGCACCGCGGAGGCCGGCCTCGAACACCTGGTGTTGCGAACCGGGGATGGGATCCGGGCCGAGGCGGTGGTGATCGGCGGCCCGGCCGAGGCCCCGTTCGGCCTTCGCTACACGATCATCTGCGATCCCGGCTGGAGTTTGCGGGCCGTCTCCGTGGCGCTCGCCGGCGAAGAGTGGGAACTGCGGCTGCTCTCCGACGGTCGCGGGAACTGGGCGGACGGTTCCGGTCGCTCGCTGCCGCTCCTGGCGGGATGTCTCGACTTGGACCTCGCCGCCACGCCCTTCACCAACACGCTCCCGATCCGCCGGCTCGGGCTCCGGGCCGGCGAGTCGCGGGATCTGCGGGTGGTTTACCTCCCCGTCCCCGAGCTCCAGCCGCTGGTGGTGACCCAGCGCTACACCTGCCTCGCCGAGGGCCGCCGCTACCAGTTCGAGGGGCTCGGCACCGGGTTCTCCGCCGAGCTGGAGGTGGACCCCGACGGCCTGGTCGTCGATTACCCGGGGCTATTTCACCGCGTGTTTTGACTCAAGGCCTTAGCAACACGTCGGAGACCCACTGCCGGAGCGGGAGCGGGGTCTGGGCGCCGAGGCCGGTGGTCGCCAGGGCGGAGGCGGCGTTGGCGAAGGGCGCGGCCTCCGCCCAGCCGTGGCCCTCGGCCATCGCCACCGCCAGGGCGGCGGTGTAGGCGTCGCCGGCGCCGGTGAGGTCGACCACGTCGACGTCGAGGTAGGGGTTCCACCACTCGCCGTCGGGCCAGACGATCAGGTTCCCCTCGTCGCCGGCCTGCACCGCGGCGGCGCCGGCGCCCTCGCGGAGGAGGCGGATCCCGGCGGCGCGGGCGGTGACCAGGCCGGTGACGTGGACGCCGGTGAGGAACTCCGCCTCCTCGGCGTTGGGGGTGACCAGGTCCACGTGGCGGAGGAGGCCCGGCGGAAGCTCGATCGGCGGCGCCGGATCGAGGACCACCCGGGTGCCGGCCTCGTGGGCCAGGTGGATCGCCGCCTCCACCGTCTCCACCGGGATTTCGCACTGGGTGACCATCACCGCCGCGCCCTCGATCGCCTCCCGGGCCGCCGCGAGGTCGCTCGGCCGCAGGGCCAGGTTCGCGCCCAGGACCGACAGGCTCTGCCGGTGCCCGGAGGCGTCGACGTGGATCAGGGTGACGCCGGTGTTGGCCCGGTCGTCGCGGACGGCGTGGCGGACGTCGACTCCCTCGGCCTGCAGGTGCTCGATGATCTCGTCGCCCCGTCGGTCGTCGCCGACGCAGCCGACGAAGGCCACCCGGGCGCCGAGCCGGGCGGCGGCCACCGCCTGGTTCGCGCCCTTGCCCCCGGGCCCGAACTGGTAGGTGTCGCCGATCGCGTTGCTGCGCTGGGGGAGGTGCTCGCCCCGCGCCACGTGGTCGGTGTTCGCGCCGCCGATGACGACGACGTCGTAGCGGAACCGGGAAGCCATGCTCGCCCTCGCCCGCCGGCGTCGTCGCCGGCGCCTCGCGCTGCCAGCGCTCGAAATTGGGGGCGGCGGCCGCCGCACGCCAGATCGCCGGTCTCGGCCGGCGCCTGCCCGCGCGCCACCCGGAGGGCCGTCCCTGCGGGACCTTCACCTCGGGTGCGGGCGGCGAATT